>JALOKS010000339.1 GCA_025456385.1 Thermoanaerobaculales bacterium
GGCGGCGGCCGAATCGTCCTCGAGGGCGGCGGCGGTCGCGTGCTCGACGAACGGCTCCCGCGGCGCTTCACGACTCCTCGAGGGCAGCCGAGACCACTCGGCGACTGGGAGATCGACGCGCGAGCCGCGCAGGGCACGGTGTGGCGGCGCGAGCTTGCCGGAACCGGCCCCTTCGAGCTCCGGGTCGAGCTCCGAGGCCGCTTCCTCGAAGACCTGGAGATCGTGCTCCACGGCCGGCCCGGCGCCCGCGTCGCCGTGCGCCGCGGCCTCATCAACAACGACCTCTTCCTCCGCGACGCCGCAGGCCGCGACCTCGCGGTCACCAGCCTCGATCCGTCGCCGCTCGCCGACCTCGGCGCCATCGCCGCCACCGCGGCGCGGGCGGCGGCCGTGGCGTTGCTGCTGCTCGCGGTCTGCGGCCTGCTGGCGGCGAGCCGCGAGAGCCGCCCGGTGCCGGTGGCGGTCCGCAGTCGCGGCCCTGCGCTCGCGGCGGCGGCCTGCGCCGCCGCCGCGACAGCACTGTCCGGCTGGGTGGCCCTCGAGGTTCTGCAAGGGCTCCCGCACACGCCCGACGAGGTGGTCTACCTGCTGCAGGCCCGCTGGCTGACCGAGGGCCGCTTGTGGGCCGAGGCGCCCGGCCTCGGCGAGCTGATGACGATCCCCTACACCTACCCGGTCGGCGCGCGCCTGCTCCCCCACTACCCCCCCGCGTGGCCCGCGCTGCTCGCCCCGGGGGTGGCGGCGGGAGCGCCCTGGGCGGTGGCGCCGCTGCTCGGCGGCCTGCTGGTGTGGCTGCTCTTTCGCACCGGCCGCCAGCTCGAGGGGAGCGGGCTCGGCCTGCTGGCGGCCGGCCTCGGCCTCCTCTGCCCGCTCGCCCGCCTGCTCAGCGGCAGCATGCTGTCGCACGCCGCCGCAGCGGCGGCGGTGCTCGCGGCCGTGCTGCTCGTCCTGCGGGCGGGAAGCCGCGGCAACCGGGGAGCCGCCGCGACGGCAGGCTTCGTCCTCGGCCTGGCCTTCGCGCTGCGGCCGCTGACTGGCGCCGCGGCCGCGCTGCCGCTGGCGGCCAGCCTCGTCGCCGGACCCGGCGGGCGGCGCACTCTGCCCTGGTTCGGGGCCGGCCTCCTCACGGCCGCGCTGCCCGCCTTCGCCGCCAACCGGCTCATCACCGGTAGCCCGCTCTCCTTCCCCTACGCGCTCGCGGACGGGCCGCTGTTCGCGCTCGAGAACCTCGCCTTCGGCCTCCGCAACCTCGATGCGCTGCTGCTCGCCACTGGCGCCTCACTGACCGGCTGGGGATGGGGGTTCCTCTCGGGCCCCTGGGTCGCCGCGCTCGCCTTCGCCCTCCCGCTCGTGCCCTTCTTCGTGCGCCGGGCGACGGCCGGCGACCGTCTGGTGGCCGCGATCGTGCTGTGCGTGATGGCCGCCCACCTCGGCACCCGCGGCCACGGCCTGCACGGCTTCGGGCCGCGCTACCACTTCGAGGCCGTCGCGCCGCTGCTCCTGCTCACGGCCCGCGGCCTCCTCGAGCTCGCGCGGGTCGGCGCCGACCCGCGCCGGACCGCCCGGCCGCTCGCGATCGCGGGCGTCGCCGCCCTCGTCCTCGCCCTCGCCCTGCCGGCGGCGGCCGCGCTGCCCGGGCGGCTCGCCCTCTACCGCGGCTACAACGGCGTCGACGGCTCGCTCGCCGCCGAGGTGGCCCGCAGCGGCCTCGGGCGCGCGCTGATCGTCCTGCCGCCCGACGAGTGGCAGGGCTGGGCGATGGCGGCACCCTTCCTCGACACCCGGCCCGGCGCCTCCCTGCTGGTCGTCCAGGCCGCGGCCGACGACCCGAGGATCTTCGAAATCGCCGGGGATCGGCCGGTCTTCTCGTGGCAGGCCCGGACGCTTACCCCGATACCTCATCGTTAGAACGTGTGAACGTTCAACGCTCCAACGTTTAAGCGATGTCCTCTGGCATGATGGGAGCGTGACGACGACCGCTGCCAGGGCGTTCCGAGCGGGCTATGTCCGGCTGGCCCGCAGCGGCGAGCTCGAGGAGCGGGCCCGGAAGCTCGACGCACTGCTCGCCGACTGCCGGGTGTGCCCGCGGGAGTGCCGCGTCGACCGCAGGCTGGAGCTCGGCGACTGCGGGACCGGCGCCGCGGCCGTGGTCGCCTCCTGGGGACCGCACCACGGCGAGGAGCCGGTCATCTCGGGCAGCCGCGGCTCGGGCACCGTGTTCCTGGCCAACTGCAACCTGCGCTGCGTCTTCTGCCAGAACCACGACATCTCGCAGCGGCCCGGAGCCTTCGGCGGCCGCGCGGTCGGCGACGAGGAGCTGGCCGCGATCTACCTCGAGCTGCAGGACCGCGGCTGCCACAACCTCAACTGGGTGTCGCCGTCGCACCAGGTGCCGCAGCTGGTGCGGGCGCTGGTTGTCGCGGCGCGGCGCGGCCTCGCGATCCCGATCGTCTACAACTCGAACGGCTACGACTCGGTCGAGGTCCTCGAGCTGCTCGAGGGCATCGTCGACATCTGGATGCCCGACCTCAAGTACGCGGATCCCGCGGCCGGCCGCCGCCTGTCCGGCGTGGACGACTACCCGCAGCGCGCCCGGGCGGCGATCGCCGAGATGCACCGCCAGATCGGCGGGGCCTGGGAGCTCGGGCCCGAGGGCGAGCTGCGGCGCGGCCTGCTGCTGCGGATGCTGGTGCTCCCCAACGGTCTCGCCGGCACCGAGGCGAGCCTCGAGTGGCTCGCCACGACTCTCTCGCCGACCGTCGCCGTGTCGCTGCTCGCGCAGTACCGGCCGGCGCACCGGGTGCCTCAGGTTCCCGAGCTCGCCGACCTCGACCGGCCCATCAGCCGCGACGAGTGGCGGCAGGCGGTGGCCGCCCTCGAGCGCCACATGCGCGGCGAGCGGCACCAGGTGCAGGCGGTGTGGGGTTGAATTCGGAATTCGGAATTCGGAATTCGGAATTCCGCCCAGCCACCCGTTTCGGATTTCGAATTTCGAATTTTCGGGCTGCAGCACATTCTCACGACACCGATTCCGGATTTCGGATTGCCGCACACTGGCCCGGGCTGAATCTCCGAGACGCCACAGCAAAAAGACACTCCTGAACCTGTCGAGCCTGGGCGATGACGCGCGACGGCTACTCGGGAGCCAGGACAAGATCTCCCCTGCCCCTCGGAAACCCGTCGTGCGCCGCGCACGTCGGGTTTCCGAGGGTGGGTGGGACGGGGGCAGGGGCGGGACGAAAAGTCGAGCGGAGCCAGACCGCCGGCGGCCCGCAGGCGCGGCGCAGGCGCGCAGCGGCCGAGGGGGGACGGATCGACGCGAGCTCGCTCGCGGAGGT
>JALOKS010000340.1 GCA_025456385.1 Thermoanaerobaculales bacterium
CGGCGAGGTACTCGGCGCCCGGGAAGTCGCGGGTGATGGCAAGGGCCTGCGCGCGGACCTCCGGCCTCCGGAAGGAGGAGGCGAGGAGCGGGCTCGCCGCCCACGGCCCGGCCATCGCCGCCGCGATGCCCTCGGCCCGTATCACCCGCGCCACCTCGCGCAGGTTGTCCATGAAGGCGCTCTCGAAGGGCCGGTCGGGCATGACGGTGGCGACCAGCACCAGGCCCGCGACCCGCTCCGGCATGGTCAGCGCGAGCTCGAGCGCGACCGCGCCGCCGATCGAGTGGCCGACCACCAACGCGCGCTCGAGGCCGCAGGCCTCGAGCACCGCCGCGAGGTCGGCGGCGTGGTGCGAGAGGTGGTAGCCGCGGTCGGGGCGTGAGCTCAGCCCGTGGCCGCGGAGGTCCGGGCGGACGAGCCGCAGGCCCGCGGCCCGCAGCGCCGGCTCGAGCGGCGCCCACAGCCGGCGGTCGAGGGTGTGGCCGTGGACGAGCAGGACCGGCGGCCCCGAGCCCTCGTCCTCGAAGTGGATGCGCAGCTCGTCGCGGGTGACGTCCGGCATGGTCCCTCCCGTGGGGATTGTAGAACGGGGGATGGGCGGACAGATTTCAACTTTCGAATTTTGAATTTTGAATTTTGAATTTTGAATTTTGAACTTTCCACCCACCCACGGTTGAACCACCGAGACACCACGCCCACCAAGAGAATCACTTCCCCATGCCACCCCGCGAACCTCTCTCTTTTTCTTCAGGAATCCGCCCCCCGGCGGATTCCAGGAGAAAAAGATTCGGTTACACTTGCCGGTCGCCGTCGCGAACGGCGCGCGAGGAGGCTTTGATGACGCTCACCCGGCAGATGGTGCTCGAGAGGTTGCACGAGGTCCGGGGCCCCGCGGTTCCGCACAGCCTGGTCGAGGCCGGCGCGGTGCGCGGCATCGAGGTCGAGGGCGGGGCGGTCAGGGTCGTCCTGGCGGTGCCGGCGCCGCAGCCCGCGGTCGTCAAAGAGGTCCGTGAAACGGTCGAGCACGCGCTCGCCGGCCTCGCCGGCGCGGACTCGATCGCGGTCACGGTGCAGCCCCTCCTCGCCACCATGGACTCACGGCAGCCGGCGCCCGAGCCGCCGCCGACCTGGGCCGACAGGATCCCGGGCGTGCGCCACGTCGTCGCGGTCGCCTCCGGCAAGGGCGGGGTCGGCAAGTCGACGGTGTCCGCGAACCTCGCCCTCGCCCTCGCCGCCGCCGGCCACCGGGTCGGTCTCCTCGACGGCGACATCTACGGCCCCTCGCAGCAGCTGATGATGGGCACCACCGCCGACCCGAGCGGCGGCGAGGACGGCCGCATCCAGCCGGTGCCCGCCCCCGGCGGGGTGGCGGTGATGTCCTTCGGCTTCCTCGTCGACCCCGACCAGCCGGTGATCTGGCGCGGCCCCATGCTGCAGAAGGCCCTCGAGCAGTTCGTCGGCGATGTCAATTGGGGCGAGCTCGACTACCTGGTGGTCGACCTGCCGCCCGGGACCGGCGATGTCGCCCTCACGCTGTGCCAGAACGTGCCGATGGCGGGCGCGGTCATCGTCACCACGCCGCAGGACGTGGCCCTGATCGACGCCCGCAAGAGCCTGCACATGTTCCGCAAGCTCGGGGTGCCGGTGCTCGGCATCGTCGAGAACATGAGCGGCTACCAGTGCCCGCAGTGCGGCCACCTCGAGCCCATCTTCGGCGCCGGCGGCGGCGGCCGCACGGCCGCCGAGCTCGGGGTGCCCCTGCTCGGCACCGTGCCCCTCGACCCGGCGATCGTCGCCGGCGGCGACCACGGCCGGCCGGTCGTGCTCGAGCGCCCCGACTCCCCCGCGGGCCGGGCCTTCACCGAGCTCGCGCGGAGCGTCGCGGCGCAGGTCGCGGAGCAGGGCGAGATGGCGAAGGGCTGAGGGGGATCAGGGAGCAGGGAGCAGCCCGCCCGCCCACCCAGCCAGATACGAGATTCGAGATACGAGATCCCCCGGCCGCCCGGTCAGATCCGAGATACGAGATACGAGATGGAGAGCCGTCCACTGGCCCCTTGACGATCTGCGAGCGGGGTCGATGTTCTGGTCGCATCTCGTATCTCGCATCTCGCATCTCGCATCTCGTATCTCGCCCGGCGCCAGACTGCACAACACCTCCACCCCTCGGAAATCCGCGTCGGCCGCAGGCCGTCGTGGATTTCCGGGGGTGGGTGGGCGGCGGGCGGGTTCGGGTCTACCCGCCCTGGTTGTAGGTCACCACCGCTTTGGTCGGACCGCCGCCCTCGGCGCTCACGATCACCACCACCGTGCGCTTCTCGCCCTCGTGGGAGGCGTTGACCATGCCGCCCTGGCTGCCGTCCTGGGTGTAGGTGTTGACCGAGACCGCGTAGCCCGCGCCCTCGAGCGCCGCGCGGTAGTGCTCGATCACCGTGCTCCCACCGCGCCGCTGCCGTCGGTGACCGTCAGCTGCCCGGAATCGCCCGCCTGCGAGGCGTCGATCGTGATCTCCTTGCCGCCGCTCGAAAAGCCGATCTTGCCGTCCTTGATGTCCTGGAAGTTGGCCGTGACCACCTCGCCGGTCGTGGTGTTGCGGACGGTGATCGTGCCCGCCTCCTCGTCGACCGCGACCTCCTCGAGCTCCGGGTTGAGCTTGACGATCATGCGCGCCGCCGCCAGAGCCGGGTCCTTCTCGAAGTCGGCGGCCACGTCCTTGACCTTGCGGGCCACGAAGAAGCCGACCGCCATGGTGACGATCAGCGCGACAATGATCAGGGCCCCGCAGCCGATGCCCACCCAGGCCCAGGTCGGAAGGCCTTTCTTCGCCGGTACCGGTCCACCGTTCGTCATGACGTCCTCCTGTGCGGCCGCAGCCGCTGCGCGCTGGTTGCAGATCGATCACAGGGTAGGGGCGGCGGGCCGGAAGGTCAAGGGAGATGCGAGATGCTAGATGCTAGATGCGTAACTCCTCGCCCCACCCCGTCTTGCCAGGAGTGAGCGCACGGTCCACTCTCGATTCATGGATGAAGAGGAGCTTCCGGAGTGGGGCGATCAGCTATCGGAGGAGATCGAGGAGCAGCTGGCATCGGGCCGAAGCAAGAAGTGGCGATGCCCTGCTGACCTGAGATCCCGAATCGTCACCTACGCCCAGCTGTGCCGGGATCGGGGGGAGCCGTATGGCGACATAGCGGCACGCCTTGGTCTGGTGGAGTCCACCGTGGCGCGCTGGCTACGGCGCGAGCAGGCGATCGCGACTGCGGGCTTTCGTTCCGTCGCCATCGTCCCATGCGGAGAGGACGATGCCGGCCTCGACCATTCGCCTCGAGCCATCCGGGTCGTCACCCCCCACGGCTACCGCGTCGAGGGTCTTGACCTGCAGAGCGCCGCCTACCTCCTGCAGATCCTCCGATGATCGGCTCCACCAGATCGGTCCGGGTCTTCGCGTACACGCTGCCGACGGACATGCGCAAGGGATTCGACGGGCTGTATGGGATGGTCGCCTCTCACCTGGACCAAGACCCTTTGTCCGGCGACCTCTTCCTTTTCGTTGCCCACAACCGCAGACGGGCGAAGGTGCTGATGTGGGACGGCACGGGTCTGTGCCTGTACGCCAAGCGGCTGGAGAAGGGCAGATTTGCGAGGCTGTGGGCGGGTGAAGACAGCACGACATTGCAGCTGACGTCTTCTGAGCTGGCGCTGTTTCTGGAGGGCAGCAAGCTGGTGGGGAGAGTGCCCGTTTCACCGGAGAAAATGTGCTTCAAATGCTTGACAAATAACAGACTTATTGAGAGAATACACCATGCCGAGGCTGGAGGAGATCACCGACATCAAGACCCTCCAGCAGGTCGCTTCCCACCTTGAGAAATCCACCATCCGGCTGAGCCAGGAGAACGCTCGTCTCCGCGCCCAGGTCGCGCGCCTTCGTGGTCGCGACGTCGACCCGCAGATGGAGCTCGAGCTTCTCAAGGAGCAACTCGCGGCGATGCAGCGGATGGTGTTTGGCGAGTCGTCGGAGAGACGGCCGAGCGACCAGCAGGGCATCGAAGGCAAGTCCAAGAGGCCCCGTCGCGGCCATGGCCCCAAGAGTCAGCCGGATCTGCCGATCGAGGTCGTCAGCCACACCCTCGACGAAGTGGACCGGAAGTGCCCGGTCTGCGGCGAGGTCATGGTGGAGATGGTCGGCGACCAAGCCGAGGAGTCCGAGGAGATCACGGTCATCGCCGCCGAGTACAAGATCCTCAAACACCGGCGTCAGGTTTACCACTGCCGGTGTGGCGGACATGCGAAGACGGCGCCCGGGCCCGCGAGACTGATTCCTGGCGGCCGCTACTCCACCGATTTCGCGGTCCATGTCGCCGAGCAGAAGTATCTCGACCACCTGCCGCTCGAGCGCCAGTCGCGGGCCATGGGCCGCGCCGGTCTCGAGGTCGACAGCCAGACGCTGTGGGACCAGATCGACGCGCTCGCCCGCCACCTCGAGCCGACCTACGAGAAGCTGTGCGCATGTGTCCTCGACAACGATGTGGTGTACGCCGACGAGACCTTCTGGCGGAACCACGAGAACAAGAACACCAGCAAGTGGTGGACCTGGTGCGTGGTCTCGGATGACATGGCTGTGTACCGGATCGAGAAGTCGCGCTCCCACAAGGCGGCCGAGAACGTGCTGGGTGGCTTCGAGGGCGTCGTCATGACCGACGGGTACGCCGCTTACGAGACGCTCGAGCGCGACGTGCCGGATCTCCATCTCGCCCACTGCTGGGCGCACGTGCGGAGGAAGTACCTCGAGGCTGAGGACGCGTATCCCGAGCTCAGCGAGCACGCAGTGAAACAGATCAAGGAGCTTTTCAAGATCGAGCGGGAAACCCCGCGGGCCGGCCCCGGAGCGAGTGACGAGGAGAAGCAACGACATCTCGACCTCCGGCGACAGCGGCGGCAAGAGCTGTCGAAACCGATCGCCGATGGGCTGCTCATGTGGGCCGGCGAGAACCGGGGCCGAGTGCTACCCGGCTCGAAGATGGGCAAGGCCATCAACTACATGCTCAACCTGTGGACGGGATTGACTCGATTCCTCGAGGACCCGCTCATCCCATTGGACAACAATGCCGCCGAGAGGGCACTGAGAGGTGTCGTCGTCGGTCGCAAAAATCACTACGGCTCGAAGTCCAAGCGCGGGACCGAGGTCGCGGCGCTCTTCTACACCCTCTTCGAGACCGCGAAGCTGAGCGGCGTCGACCCTCGCGCCTATGTCACCCTCGCCGCCAAGCGCGCTATCGCCGACCACGGCGCCGTCACCCTTCCCTCACACCTTTCCTGATCCGCCTCGACTCAGATTTCTTGCACCTCAATCTGTGCCAGGCGTCCAAAACCGACCGTTGAAAGTGTCAAAACCAAACCGGTGGTCGCGTCAAGTCGGGGTACGGCGAGGACGTACGATGAATACACTTCCCTTTGAGATCGGTGCCAAAATGAAAATAAGTGAACGTACCATAAACGTACCAGGCACGAAGGTATTGATGTTATGATTCCCGCAACG
>JALOKS010000067.1 GCA_025456385.1 Thermoanaerobaculales bacterium
GATGTTCAACGACGAGTTTGGCCCGTACGCCTGGGGCGGCTCGCACTACCTCAATCGCGATGGCGTCTGGAAGCTCTATCGGGTCACCTGGGAGCCTCCGTGGGGTTACGCGAACGAGGGCGTCATCGCCCACGAAATGGGTCACGGGTTCGGTTTGCCGCACTCCAACAATGCCGATGATGATGCCAACCCCTATGACAATCCTTGGGACGTGATGAGTGACTCCTGGAACTACGTCCTCACTCATCCAACCTACGGCAAGCTCGGGAAGGGAACCATTGCGTACCATCTCGATCTGCTGGGCTGGATCGGTCCCGAGCAGAAAGTGGTCGTTGATGCCGCGGGAATCTACGAGCTCTCAATCGATCACCTCGCGCTTGCTGAGACTGAGAACCTCCGTTTGGTCCGGATTGCGAAGCCGGGAACCAGCACGTTCTACACCGTCGAAGTGAGGGACCGTGTCGGTTATGACGGCCAGCTGCCAGGCTTCGCGGTGGTGATCCATCATGTGGATCCGTTCCGTTTGGAAGAAGCGTGGCTTGTCGACCTCGAGAACGCTGAGAATGGCGCCGATGAGGGAGCCATGTGGCGAGTCGGAGAGTGCTTTCAGGACCTCGCCGACGATATCAGCGTCTGCGTACAGTCTGTGACAGCGGAGGGTTTTGTTGTCGTGGTGGCATTTGGCGATGTAGACACGGTCTTCTCAGACGGCTTTGAGAGCTCCGACACCAATTCCTGGAGCAGTACCGTCCCATAGCCGTCGCCGGGCGGGAAAGCGGAACTCGAGATTCTAAACTCGAAACTCGGAACATCGCCGTATGGCATCTCCGCCTCCAGCTCGCCTTGTCGCGGCCATCGGCACCCTGCAGTGCATCTGCTAGAGTCCACCCGTGATCAGGAAGAAGGTCCTTGCCGACGAACCGGGAGCGCCGAAGCGGAAGGCGCTGTCGATTCGCCGTACGCCGGCGGCCAAACGGCCGGGCGAGCCGACGCCGGCGCGGCGCCGGTCCGCACTCGTCCGGCTGCTGCGGTACGGGCTCGCGGGCTGTGCGTTCGGCGCCCTGGCGGGCTGGGTCATCGCCCAGGCCCTGCACGTGCCGCAGGTCGACCTGCTGGCCACCTTCGAGCCGGCGGCGACGACCCGGATGTACGCGGCCGACGGCGACCAGGTGGCTTCGTACGCCCTCGAGCAGCGGGTCGTGCTGCGGCCCGAGGAGATCCCAGAGCACTTCAAACGCGCGGTGGTGGCGATCGAGGACGCGGACTTCTACTCCCACGGCGGGGTCGACCCTCAGGCCATCCTGCGAGCCGTCTGGTACAGCGTGATCGACCGCCGCATCGGCTCGCGCGGCGGCGCCTCGACCCTGACCCAGCAGCTGGCTCTCAACCTCTTCCTGGAGCGCGAGCGGACCATCGGCCGCAAGCTCAAGGAGGCGCTGCTCGCCCTGGACATCGAGAAGCGCTACTCGAAGGACCAGATTCTGACGCTCTACGCCAACCAGATCTTCCTCGGTCACGGCGCCTACGGCGTCGAGGCCGCCGCGCAGCTCTACTTCGAGAAGCCGGCCGCCGAGCTGAGCCTCGCCGAGGCGGCTCTGCTCGCGGGCATGATCCCCAGCGCCAACAACAAGTACGATCCCATCCGGCGGCCCGAGAACGCGCTCGCCCGCCGCAACAAGGTCCTCGAGCGGATGCTCGAGCTCGACTTCATCGATGCGGCGTCGTACGAGACGGCGGTCGCCGAGCCGCTGGGGGCGGCGCTCCACCGCGAGCGGGCGGGAACTGGCGCCCACTTCCTCGAGATGGCCCGCCAGGAGATCGAGCGCCGCTACGGGACCGACGCCCTCTACACCTCGGGCCTGCGCGTGAAGCTGACGATGGACCGCAGGCTGCAGCAGCTCGCCGAGACGGCGGTGCGAGAGGGCCTGGTCGCGCTGGAGATGAACGACCTCGGCTTCCGCCGACCGCCGAACATCGTCGCCGAGCAGGGCCTCGCCTCGGCCGCCGACTACAGCGACCCGTCGTGGAAGGATCTCAGGCTCGAGGCCGGGGCGATGGTGCGTGCCATCGTCGAGCAGGTGGCGACCGAGCGCGCCGGCCTGCGCATCGGCGGCCGTCGGGCGAGCCTCGACCTCCGTGCCGCCGCGTGGACCGGGGCGGGCTCGCTGACGCGGATCCTCAAACCCGGTGACCTGGTGCTGGTGCGGCTGCCCGACCCCCTGCCCGACGGGCAGGCGGCGACGCTCGAGGTCGCCCTGCTGCAGGAGCCCGAGGTCGAAGGGGCGCTGCTGGCGATCGACAACCGCTCGGGCGCGATTCTCGCCCTGGTCGGCGGCTTCGACTTCGAGCGCTCGGAGTTCAACCGCGCGGTTCAGGCAACCCTGCAGTGCGGCTCGGCCTTCAAGCCCTTCGTCTACCTGACCGCGTTCGAGAACGGCTTCACGCCCGCCGACACCCTCTTCGATGCGCCCTTCCTGTTGCCCGACAGCACCGGCGAGCTCAACTACTGCCCCAAGAACTACTACAACCTCTACTACGGGGTCACCACCCTGCGGCGGGCCCTCGAGCTGAGCCACAACGCGACCGCGGTCAAGCTGCAGCAGTTGACCGGCAGTGAGGCGGTGGTGGAGAACGCGCGCCGCTTCGGCATCAGCACCGAGATCCACCCCTACGCATCGCTCGCCCTCGGCTCGCTGAGCGTGCGCCTGATCGACCTCGTGCGAGCCTACGCCGGCATCGCCAACCTCGGCGAGGTTCCGGAGCCCTTCTACATCAGCGAGGTCCATGACCGCGAGGGCCGCCTGCAGGATCGCTCCTTCCCGCGCAGCGAGCGGGTCATGCCCGAGGCGGTCACCTACCTCGTGCTGCACATCCTCGAGGGAGTCATCGACCGCGGCACGGGAGAGAGCGCCCGCGACCTGCCCGGGAACCTCGCCGGCAAGACCGGCACCACCGATGACTACACCGACGCCTGGTTCGTCGGGTTCTCGCCCCGGATCACGGTCGGCGTGTGGGTCGGCCGCGACCGCAAGCTCCCCATCGGCCGCCGGATGACCGGCGCGCGCGCGGCGCAGCCGATCTGGAACAGCTTCATGGCAGCCTACCTCGGGACCTTGTCGGAGGCCGAGCGGGGCGAGGACTTTCCGGTACCGGCCGGGGTGGTGTTCACCCCCGTCGACGCGCGGACCGGCGAGCGCGCCATGCCGCGTTGCCGCTACCAGACCGAGGTGATCCTCGAGGCCTTCCTCGACGGCACCGAACCGACCGAGCCCTGCCGCGAAGAGCTGGGCCGCCTTGCGGACCTCCCCTGGCCCCTGCAGCTGCCTCTGTACACGCCGAAGCCCGGCGAGCCGATGCCGACCCGCGAGGCGGTGGCGGTCGCCGATCTGCGCCGCGAGGCCGACGAGGCGGAGGCCGCCGCGGGCGGGCGCTGACAGGCTAGACGCGGGTGGCGGGCCCGATCAGCTCCTGGATGCGCTCGAGGAAGCCGGTGGGCGGCATGTAGCCAGGGATGCGGCCGATCTCGCGCCCGTCGGCGTCGAGCACCAGGATCGTCGGCAGGCCCTCGACACCGTAGCGCGCCGAGAGATCGCGGCCGTCGCCGTCCACGTCGAGGCTCACCGCCACCACGCGGTCGCGGAGCAGGCTGGCGACCTGCGCGTCGCGCAGCGTCGTCGAATCGAGCCTCTTGCACCACACGCACCAGTCGGCGTAGAAGTTGACGACCACCGGTTTGCCCTCGCTGCGGGCGCGGCTGAGGGCGGCGGGCAGGTCGCGGCCCCACTCGACCGCTGCCGTGCCGTGCGCGGTGATCGCCTCGGCGCCGCCGCTCTCCGGGCCGGGCTGGGGTCGGGAGCACGCGAGGGCGGACACGACGAGCGCGACGGCGGCACCCGCCGCGAGGCTGCGAACTGCTGTGTGGACCACCACTGTCCTCCGGGGCGCCGCGAGCGCGGCGCGGCGCGCAGTGTATCACTATCTGGCGATGCAGCCGGGAGCCCGTCCCGGCGGCCGCCGCTCCCGCCTTTATGACGCGATGGGCCCGAGGGTTACGCGCTTGCACGGGGGGCGGGGTCGATGGCATGATCGGCCGATGCCGAGACGGTCGATCTCGCTCTTCAAGCGCATCGAGCGCGCGCTGGAGACCATCGCCAGCGGCTCGAGCCCGCTCGAGACGATCCAGCGCACCGCCGGCTTCATCGCCGACAGCTTCGCCGACGACCTCGGCATCCGCGGCGGGCGCATCTACGCGCAGGACGACGGCAGCTACGAGCTCGTCGAGACCTTCGGCGACGCATCCCGGGAACCCATCGGGCTGCGGGTGTGGCGGACCTATCCGCCCTTCGACCAGATCCTCGATGTCGGCTCGGTGGTGATGCGGCGGGACGACCCCCGCCTCGACCAGCGGCTCGAGGCCGACCTCGGGACCCGGGAGTGGTTCGCCGCCGTGGCGGTTGCCGACGCCGGCTACGTGCTCTCCTTCGACGTCGAGTCCGCCACGTTGGACATCGAGAACGTGGTTGCCACCCTCAACATCATCCGCCTGGCCATCAACCAGAAGCTGCGCGACGACCGGATGCGGGCGATCATGGAGGACGTCAGGCAGATCCAGAACTCGATCCTGCCCCGGCACCTGCCGCAGCCGGGCGACTACTCGATCGCCGCCCGTGCGGTTGCCGCCGAGGTGGTGGGCGGCGACTTCTACGACGTGATCACCCTCGACGAGGGGGTCTTCGACGTGGCGGTCGCCGACGCGACCGGCCACGGGCTGCCGGCGGCGCTCCAGGTGCGCGACGTCTTCACCGGGCTGCGGATGGGTTTGGCGCGGGAGTTCAAGCTCACGCGGACAGTGCAGCGCCTGAACGGCATCATCCACCGCAGCCGCCTGGCCACCAAGTTCGTGTCGCTCTTCCTCGCCGAGATCGATCTCTCCGGGACCCTCATCTACTGCAACGCGGGCCACCCCGCCGCGCTGCTGCTGCGCGCCGACGGATCGGCGCTGCGGTTGAACCCGACCGGGATGATCCTCGGCCCCAGCGCCGAAGCGAGCTACGGTATCGGCCTGGAGACGATCAACCCCGGCGACCTCCTCGCCATCTTCACCGACGGGATCACCGAGGTCACCGGTGCGGGCGCCGTGGCTGAGGAGTACGGGACCGAGCGCCTGGTCCACGTCCTGCGGGTCGCGCGCCACCTCGACCCCATCGCCATCGTCGACCGGGTGTTCGCGGACGTCGAGGCCTTCAGCTCGACCTCGCCGCCGGCCGACGACCAGACCCTGGTCGTGGTCAAGAGGATGGCGTCCCGGATGGAGGAGGTTCCCGCGTGATCGACTTCAGGCCGTGCGCCTTCTTCGACCTCGGTGACTTCGCGCACGCGGCGCTCCTCGATCCCGCCGAGCCGGTCTGGCAGGCGCTCGGAGGCCGCCTAACCGCCTACCTCGAGGCCTGGTCGGACTGGCGCATCGAGGTCGAGCTGCCGCCGGGAGTCCACGTGCTCGGCGATCGTGTCCGAATCGCCGCCGGCTGCACCGTCGAGCCGGGGGCGGTGATCGTCGGCCCGGCCATCCTCGAACGAGGGGCGCAGGTCCGGACCGGCGCCTACGTGCGCGAGAACGTGATCCTCGGCGCCGGCAGCCTGGTCGGCGCCCACAGCGAGGTCAAGGGCTCGATCCTGCTGCCCGCTGCGAAGGCGCCCCACCAGGCCTACGTCGGCGATTCGATCCTGGGCCGCGACGTCAATCTCGGCGCCGGCACCATCTGCTCCAACGTCAAGAACGTCGGGAGCGAGGTCAGCTTCCACGCCGGCGGCGAGAGCGTCCGCACCGGCCTCCGCAAGTTCGGGGCCGTGCTCGGTGACGGCTGCAAGACCGGCTGCAACACGGTGCTCAACCCCGGGGTGCTCATGGGGCCGGGCTCGGTGACCTACACCAACGCCTCGATCCGCAGCGGCTACTACCCACCCGGCACCCTGGTCAAGGTCCGTCAGACGCAGCAGATCACCGAGATGCGGAGGCTGAAGCCCGGGTAGTGTTGTCGAGTTTGGAATTCGGAATTCGGAATTCCCATCCACCCCTTCATGGCGAGCCTGGCGCCTGGTTTCTCCGCCCTCTCCCCTCCTCTTTTCGCGCCGTCAGACCTGGAGAGTATGTCGCCGCGAAATGAGCTGGTATACGCATTGCAAGTCGCGAGGGCGTACGTGGAGGTGGACCATGAAGAGGGTCCTGATCACAACGACGATCCTGGCTCTCGCCAACCTGGCGATGGCCTCTGACGGGGACGACCTGACCTCGCTGAGCTACATCTCCTATCTGGAGCGCTATGCCACGGTGCTGCCGGCGAGCCAGGAGGAGTCCATCGAGGCGCTCGTCAACATGCCGCTCGCGGCCGGCGACCGGGTGGACACCGCGCGGGAGTGCCGGATGGAGGTGGTGCTGGCCGACGGCAACACCCTGTGGCTCGACGAGTACACCTCGCTGAGCCTGGATGCCGTCGCCTTCAGCCGCGACGTCGAGTCCGAGCGGACGGTGCTGTTCCTCGCCGACGGATCGGTGGTGGTCGAGATCGCCGCGCACGGCCTGGCGGGGAACCCGCTGCGGATCGACAGCCGTTCGGCCACCGTCTACCTCAGCGAAGCCGGCCTGTATCGGCTCCAGGCGCTGGCTGCAGGCGGGCTGCGGGTCGAGGTTCGGGCCGGGCTCGCGGAGGCGGCGACAGTCGGCGGCGGGGTGCTCGTCCGGGCGGAGAGCGCGGCTGAGGTCGCCGGCGGCGAGGTCGTGCGCTCCGAGCAGGTGCTGAGCGCGCAGGACGACTTCAGCTCATGGGTGGACGCGCGGCGCCTGATCGCCGCCGGTGTCAGCGGCCAGCACGTCGACCTCCGCTTCTCGCGGCAGGCGGCGCAGCTCGACAACTACGGCAGCTGGGTCTACGTCGACTCGATCAACTCCTGGGCGTGGCAGCCGACCGTCAGCGTGGACTGGCGGCCCTTCACCGCCGGCCGCTGGTACTGGACCCCGACCGGCTACGCCTGGCTCTCCTTCGAGCCCTGGGGCTGGCTGCCCTACCACTACGGCTCCTGGCACTTCTCCGGGGGCTTCGGCTGGGTGTGGTCCTGGGGCGGTCCCTGGGGGCCAGCGTGGGTGAGCTGGATGTGGTGGCCGGGCTTCGTGGGCTGGTGCCCCTGGGGCTTCCACAACAGCTGGCACTGGAACCAGTTCCCGCCGCACCGACCCCCCCACCCGGGCGGCGGCGTGGCCGTGCCGCGCGGCGATGCGGTGCCGCCGCGCACGGTGTCGGCGAGGATCGGCGGCGACGCGAGCCCGGCTCCGGCCGGCGCGCAACCGGCCGCCGACCTCAACGGGCGGGTGCGGCTCGCCGAGATCGACCGTCGCGGGTGGACGGTGGTGCCCCAGGAGGACTTCACGAGCCCGCAGCTCAGCCGCCTCGCGCGCTCCGGCGAACGGATGATCCCGACCGCCGGCGACCAGACCGCGGTCGTCATGACGAAGCCGCTGGCGACGCGGGCGCCGGTCCTCGGCAGCCAGCCGGCCGAGATCGAACGGGTGTTCCGCGGCGTGCAGGCCACATCTCCGGACGACCTCGGCCCGCTGCTCGCACGGGACGTCGCCCTGAGCCCCGAGCGGACGCGGCAGATCACACGGCCGACCACGCTCCGCGAGCTGGGCAGCCGGCCCGCGGGCGACGCGGCAGGCCTGCGCGCGGTCGGTGCGGAGCGGCTGTCGACGACCGGCCGCTCACCCTTCCGGCCGGAGACCGCCAGCCAGCCGCGCACCGTCGTGCCGAACTTCCACCGGCCGTCGGGTCCAGCCGCCCTCGGGACGGAAACCTCGCCCTCGCAGGTGCTGTCCGGAGGCCGCGCCGGGGCCGTCGGCTCGGGCACCCGGCAGCTGGTCGTCCCGCAGGCCGGCGCCAGCCGCCTCGGCTCCTCGCGGCCGGTGATCGTGCCGCCCACCGGGTCGTCGCTCCAGGGCGGCTCGGCGCGGTACGTCCCCTCCAGCGGCGCGTCAGCTCCCCGGCCCTCGGCCGTCGGGCCGGCGCCGCCGTCCGTGCGCTCGTCGTCTCCGAGCGGTGGCGGATCGGCGGTCCGCAGCAGCCCGGGCCGCGTCAGCGCTCCCTCCGCGGGCGGAGCCAGCCCACGCAGTGGGTCAGCCGGCGCGAGCCGGCCCTCCGGGAGCACCTCGGGCGGCTCCGGCGGCGCCGCGAAGCGCTGAGCCGGGATGGAGCGCCGTCCGCACGGCGTATAGTGAGCCCATGCGGGAGCTCACCGACGAGCAGGTCGAGCGGTTGGTCGCGGCGGCCTTCGCGGTTCGCGAGCGGGCGCACGCGCCGTACTCGGGCTTTGCCGTCGGCGCCGCGCTGCTCGACAGCGCCGGCCGCATCCACGTCGGCTGCAACGTCGAGAACGCGTCCTTCGGGCTCAGCATCTGCGCCGAGCGGAACGCCGTCGCGGCGGCGGTGGCGGTCGGTGCCGAGGGCTTCTGCGGGATCGCCGTCGTGACCTCGAGCGAGCCGCCGGCGACGCCCTGCGGCGCCTGCCGGCAGGTTCTGGCCGAGTTCGGCGACCTCCCGGTGGTGCTCGCCAACGTCCATGGGGCGCGGCGGCTGATGCACGTCGGCGAGCTGCTGCCAGCGGCCTTCGCCGGCGGTTTCCTGCATCGCACTCCGGGCTGAACCGTGGCTCCTGGCGGGGCCTGCAACCCCTCTTGACACTGCCGGGGCCGCGCAGCATATTGGAGGTGTCCGACGGGACCGCGGGTGTCGAACGGACCTCACAGCCGCGTTACCAACTGCAAAGGTCCGGGCGGGCACACCCGCCGCGACGAAATCCCGCTCCCGCGGGATTTCGTTTTTGAACCATTCCTGGCGCAGTTTCGCCGTGCGAAACTGCGCCAGGAATGGTGACACGAGACCCCAAGTCCGAGCACTCACATCAGCGGCGGCTCGCGCGGCAGGCGCGGCGCCGGGAGGAGTACCGCTCGGGCCTGCGGCCGATGGCGGTCGCGGCCTGGAACATCTCCAAGGAGCACAACGTGGGCTCGTTGATCCGCACCGCCCACGCGGTCGCCGCCGAGGAGGTGATCCTGGTCGGCGGGCGGGAGTGGAACGTCGAGGCCGCGCGCACCGCCGAGCTCTACACGACCGTCGTGGCGCTGCCCGATGTGCCCGCTTTCCGGAGCCACCTGGCCGCGCGTTCGTGGCGCCTGGTGGCGGTCGAGCTCGACCCTCGCGCGGTGCCGCTGTTCGACGCTGTCTATCCGGAGCGGCCCTGCTTCCTGCTCGGCGCGGAGCTCGGCGGGGTTCCCGGAGAGCTCCGCGCGGCGGCCGACCTCATCGTCCAGATCCCGCAGTGGGGGCTGGTGCCGTCGCTCAACCTCGCGGTGGCGGGCTCGATCGTGATCTATGACCACCTCGCCAAGCTCTACCGCAGCGGCCGCCTCGAACGCCCGGCGGGCGGCCTCGCCGCGGCTCCGAGCGACCCCGGCCACGCGGGTTGACGACGGTCACACTCGTCGGTTGTTCCAGGCCACCCCGCCTGCTAGAGTGACAGCCACAGGCCGCGCGTGCGGCACCATGGAAACACAGGGACCGGCACGGGAGGTGCAGAGATGAAGCAACTGACCCGCATGGTCGTGATTGCGGCGATGCTGCTGATGGCGGTCGGCCTCGGCGCGTGCTCGAGCAGCGGCGCGAAGAAGATGCAGGCCCCGGCGCCGGTGAAGACGGCGACGCCGGCCCCGGCGATCTCGAGCGGCGTTTCCGAAGAGGTGATCCATGAGCCGGTCACCGAGACCATGCTGTCCGAGGCGGTTACCAGCGAGCTGCCCGAGGACTTGGCCCGGCTCAACGCCCAGGGCTACCTCGAGGACGTGTTCTTCGACACCAGCCGCCACGAGCTGACTCCGGAGGCGCGCGAGCTCCTCGCCAAGAACGCAGCCTGGCTGCAGCAGTACCCGACGATCCTGATCCTCGTCGAAGGGCACTGCGACGAGCGGAACACCCGCGAGTACAACCTCGCCCTGGGCGAGC
>JALOKS010000341.1 GCA_025456385.1 Thermoanaerobaculales bacterium
CCGGTGGCCTTCGTCGGCCGGGTGAGCGGCGACGGGCGGGTCGTTGTCCACGACGCGGCCGACGGAACCACCCCGGTCGACCTCGCGCTCGACGAGGTGCTCGGCGAGATGCCGCAGAAGACCTTCGAGCTCGAGCGCCGCGCGCGCCCCGCGGCGCCGCTGCGCCTGCCCCCGGAGCTCGACGTCGCCGCCGCGCTCGAGCGGGTGCTTCGCCTGCTCGCGGTCGGCTCCAAGCGCTTCCTCACCACCAAGGTCGACCGCTCGGTGAGCGGGCTCGTGGCGCGCCAGCAGTGCGCGGGCCCGCTCCAGCTCACGGTCGCCGACGTCGCGGTGATCGCCCAGAGCCACTTCGGGTGCACCGGTGCGGCCACCGCCATCGGCGAGCAGCCGCTCAGGGGCCTCGTCGATCCGGCTGCGATGGCGCGCATGGCGGTCGGCGAGGCCTTGACCAACCTCGTCTGGGCGCAGGTGACGGCCCTCGAGGACGTGCGCTGCTCGGCAAACTGGATGTGGGCCGCCAAGCTGCCCGGCGAGGGCGCCGACCTGTACGACGCCGCGCTCGCCATGAGCGGGCTCATGACGAGGCTCGGGATCGCGGTCGACGGCGGCAAGGACAGCCTCTCGATGGCGGCGCGCGCACCGCTCGCGGACGGCGACGAGGAGCTCGTCAAGGCTCCGGGCTCGCTGGTCATCTCGGCCTACGTCACCTGCCCCGACGTCCGCCGCACGCTGACCCCCGATCTCGAGCTGCCGGGCCGCGGCCGCCTGCTCGTCATCGACCTCGGCGGCGGCCGTCACCGCCTCGGCGGCTCGGCGCTCGCGCAGGCCGTCGCCCAGGTCGGCGACGAGTGCCCGGACGTCGACGACCCGGAGCTGCTGGCGCGAGCCTTCACCGCCGTCCAGCGGCTGCTCGTCGAAGGCGTGCCGAGCGCGGGCCACGACCGCTCCGACGGCGGCCTGATCACCGCCCTCCTCGAGATGGCTTTCGCCGGCAACTGCGGGATCGAGGTCGAGCTCGACGGCGACGATCCGCTCGCGGTGCTCTTCAACGAGGAGCTCGGGCTGATCCTCGAGGTCGACGAGGACGACGTCGCCGCGACCCTCGGCGCCCTGCGCGATGTCGGGGTGCCCTGCGCCCTGGTCGGCCGCACCCTCGCCGAGCCCGAGGTCCGGGTCTCGGTCGGCGGCCGGCGGGCGCTCACCGGCGACATGCGCGAGCTCCGCGACCTCTGGGAGGCGACCTCCTTCCGGCTCGAGCTCGAGCAGGCGGATCCGGCCTGCGTGGCCGCCGAGCGGGAGGGGCTTCGCCACCGGACCACGCCGCCGTACAGGCTCGGCTTCGCACCCGCGCCCACCGCGCCCGCGGTCCGCGCGGCCGCCGCCCGCTTCCCGGTGGCCGTCCTGCGCGAGGAGGGCTCGAACGGCGACCGCGAGATGGCGGCGGCCTTCCTCGCCGCCGGCTTCGAGCCCTGGGACGTGGCGATGTCCGACCTCATCGCCGGCCGCATCACCCTCGAGCGCTTCCGGGGCGTCGCCGCGGTCGGCGGCTTCGCCCACGCCGACGCGCTCGACGCCGCCAAGGGCTGGGCGGGCTCGATCCGCTGCAACCCGAGCCTGTGGAAGCAGTTCGAAGCGTTTCTCGCCCGGCCCGACACCTTCAGCCTCGGGGTCTGCAACGGCTGCCAGCTGCTCGCCCTGCTCGGCTGGGTGCCGTGGCGGGGCCTCGAGGGAAGGGCCCAGCCGCGCTTCGTCCGCAATGCGTCCGGGCGCTTCGAGTCGCGCTTCGCGGCCGTCGCGATCCTCGACTCGCCGGCGATCATGCTGCGCGGCATGGCGGGCTCGGTGCTCGGGATCTGGACCGCCCACGGCGAGGGCCGGGCGCTGTTCCCCGACCCCGCGCTGCTCGCGCGGGTCGAGGACGAGCGCCTGGCGCCGATCCGCTACGTCGACGACGCGGGCGCCGTCACGGAGAGCTACCCGGCGAACCCGAACGGCTCGCCTCGCGGCATCGCCGCCCTGTGCTCGGCCGACGGCCGGCACCTCGCCCTGATGCCGCACCCGGAGCGCAGCTTCCTGCCCTGGCACTGGGGCTGGATGCCGCGCGAGTGGCGGGCCCTCGAGGTCGCACCCTGGCTCAGGATGTTCCAGAACGCGCGCACCTGGTGCGATGCCCGGATGCAGGGCGAGTGGGCCGTGGCCTGGTCACCTCCGGGTCGTTCCCTTCGGTTGGTAGCTGGCGAAAGCATGACTCGCCTCCGGCAGCACTCCCGAGCCCGGCCTGGCGCCGGCGCTGCCCACTGCAGCTGTCACTGTCTCTGGCCGCGGCCCCTGCTCCTGCCGCCGACCACCGATCGCAGGCATCCGCCCTCAGATGCCCCGCCGCCCGAAAATCCAGAATCCAAGATCCAATATCCAATATCCAATATCCAAGATCCAAAATCGCCTCGTGCCCACCCCAGGTTGTCCAGAATGAGCCGAGAGTCTCAACGTTCGGACGTTCGAAGGTGAAAGCGCTGCAACCCGTCAGCGGCGTGACGCTGCCGGCGGCAGGTCGTGGCGCTCGAGCATCGCACCTCTGTTTCCGATCGCGACCCGCAGCATCTCCCCCCGGGTCACCGCCGCAACCGGGATCGCCCTCTCCACCGCCTCGTCGAGGGTCCGGCTCACCAGGCCCGGATGGTTGTTCTCGGCCGAGAGGTGGAGTCCGACCACCGCCTTGAGAGCCGACGAACGCAGCGCGCTCACGGCGTCGCCGCTCCTGGCGTTGCTGAGGTGCCCCGTGCTCGAGCTGATGCGCTGCTTCAGGGGCCACGGGTAGGGGCCGTTGCGGAGCATGTCGGGGTCGTGGTTGGCCTCGACCAGCAGCACCTCGCAGCCCCGCATCCGGCGCTCGAGGAGGGTCGTGATGCGGCCGGTGTCGGTGCAGAGGGCCGCGCTGTGACGGCCGTCGTCGAAGATGAAGGCGACCGGTTCGCGGGCGTCGTGCGAGGTGCTGACCGGCGTCACCCGCAGATCGCCGAAGACCAGGGTCGTCCCGGAGCACAGCTCGCCGCCGCCGTCGCTGCGCAGCGCGAGCTGCGACCAGGTGCCGCGGGTCGCCCACACCGGAGCCTCCCGGTGGCGGCGCAGGAAGACCTCGAGACCGCGCACGTGGTCCGAGTGCTCGTGGGTCAGAAGCACGGCGGCGACCTCGGCGGGCTCGGCGTTGAGTGCCCGCAGGCGTCGGCTCAGCTGCTGCGCCGAAACGCCGGCGTCCACCAGCACCGACACGCCGCCGGCGCGGACCAGGGTCGCGTTGCCCGACGAGCCCGAGGCGAGGACCAGCAGCTCCACACTCAGGTCCCGGTCGAGCCGAAGCCGCCGGCGCCCCGGCGCGACGGGTCGAGCGCGGCGACCGCGGCGAAGCTCGCCCGGCACACCGGCGCGATCACGAGCTGCGCCATGCGGTCGCCGCGGCGGATCGCGGCCGACTCGCCGCCCAGGTTCACCAGCAGCACCTTGAGCTCGCCGCGGAAGTCACTGTCGATGGTGCCCGGTGCGTTGAGGACCGTCAGGCCATGCCGCGCCGCGAGCCCCGAACGCGGGCGCACCTGCCCCTCGTAACCGGCCGGAATCTCGAGCTCGAGACCGGTGGGCACGGCCACCCGCTCCCCGGGAGCCACCACCAGCTCGCCTGCGACCGCCGCACACAGGTCGGCCCCTGCCGACCCCGCGGTGGCGTAGGCCGGCAGCGGCAGGCCCTCGGCGTGCGGCAGGCGGCGGACGCGGACCTCGACGGTCATGGGGGGATGATACGACACTAGGAAGTCGGAATTCGGAATTTGGAATTCGGAGTTCCGGCCGACCCACGTGGCGGCCGCCGACAGATCAGACTATTCGATTCGTACATCTTTCCCGCCAGCAAATCGCGGCAGCGAATGGCTAGGCGACGCGGATGGCGGCACCCTCGGGGCCGCTGACGGCGGAGGCCATGCGTTCGGGCCGCAGGAGCTCGGCTGCGAGGTCGCGCACCTCCGCGACCGTCACCGCGGCGAGCTCGCGCCGCGCGGCCTCGGGGTCGAAGCGCCGGCCGCGGTCGAGCACCTCGCCGACGTCGAGCGTGCACAGGCCGCCCGGCGACTCGAGGTCCATCTCGAGGCCCCGCGCGAGTCCCTCCCGCGCCGCCTCGACCTCGCCGTCCTCGAGGTCGCGCGCGATACGGGCGAGCTCCTCGCGGATCAGGCGCAGGGCGTCGGCGAAGGCCGCCGGCGCGCAGGCCCAACCGATCTCCAGGAGCCCGCCGAGCCGCCGCAGCACGGGGCCCGACCAGACATCGTAGGTGAGGCCCTCGTCCTCGCGGAGGCGCTGGAAGAGGCGGCTGGCCGCGCCGTCGCCCAGACAACGGTTGAGGATGACGAGCGCGGTGACCCTCGGGTCGCCGGCCGCCAGGGCCTCGAAGCCGAGCCGCGCATGCACCTGCTCGGTGCCCTCGCGGCTGAGGTCGAGGTGGCTGCCCCGCCAGCGCAGGGCGGGCAGCGGAGGCGGCTGCGCCGGGAGCGCGAGCGGCAGGCGGGCGAGCCGGGCGGCGACCGCCGCCGGCTCGACGTCGCCGACCACCGCAGCCAGCATCCCACCCGGCCGCAGCAGCGTCTGATGGTGGCGCCGGAGGTTCACCGGGGTCAGTCGCGCGAGCGACTCGCGGGTGCCGATGACCGGCCGGGCCAGGGGGTGGCGCCCCCAGGCCGCGCGCAGCATCGCCTCCTCGACCTGGTCCGCGGGGTCGTCCTCCACCAGCTCGAGCTCGGCCTGGGTGACCCTGAGCTCGAGGGCGACGTCGTCCGGGGCGAAGGTCGGGCTCGTCACCGCATCCACGATCAGATCCAGCGCCTCGTCCACGGCGTCGACGGTGGTGTTGATGCTGACGCCCATCAGCTCGGAGCTCGTCCACGCGTCGACCTCGCCGCCGAGACGGTCGATGGCCAGGGCCAGCGAGTGGCGGCTGCGCCCGCCGCAGGAGCGCAGGGTCAGGTGCTCCACCAGGTGCGTCGCACCGGCCAGCGACGACGGATCGTGCGCGGCGCCGCGGGTGATCCAGATGCCGGCGGCGATCGTCCGCCGACCCGGAACGGGCTGGACCAGGAGCGCAGGCGGGTTGGGGGCCTCGGGTCTCGACACGGCGGGGAAGTGTAGCGCAGTCGCGGCGGCGCTGGAATGGAGTGAGATGCGAGATGCGAGATGCGAGATGCGAGATGCGAGATGCGAGATGCGAGATGCGAGATGCGAGATGCGAGATGCGAGATGCGAGATGCGAGATGCGCTCGTATCTCGTATCTCGTATCTGGCTGGGTGGACGGGAGGAACTCGTATCTCGTATCCGGGGAGCGGCCGGCAGCTCTCAGTAGTCGGGCGTGCCCGTGCGGCCCGGCGGCGGCGGCGTCGGATAGCCGAAGGGGGGCCACTGCTGGTCCGGGTCTGTCGGCTCTTCGGAACCGCCGGAGCCCCCGCCTCCACCCGGGCCGGTGCCCGCGTCGTCCCCTTCCTTGAAGACGAACTTCCACTCGTTGTACTTCGTGCGCCCCTCGTAGACCTTGATCGCGGTGCGGCCCGACAGGGAGTGGACGCCGATGATCGGGCCCACCTTCTCGCCGCTGCCGGGCCCTCGCGTGGTGAAGACCGGCGTCCGGGTCGGCGAGGGGCGCGGACCCCGACCGGTGGCGCCGCCCAGCTCCTGGCCCTCCTGGCCGAGGAACACGATGCCCCACTCCTCGGAGTCGGTGATGGGGTCCTTCCACTTGCGCCGCAGCACCTTGGGGTCGGCCTCCCACAGCTCCTTCATGCGCATCGGGTAGCGCCCGTACTTCTGCCGGTAGAGCCGGATCCCCTCGACGTACTGCTGGCCGCGGAAGATGAGCTCGGCCTCGCGCTCGCGCTGCATCTCGAAGCTCGCCAGCTGCACGGCAGCCGCCATCAGGATCGCCATCACGGCGACCACCATGATGACCATGGCGAGGGTGAAGCCGCCTTCGGCGGAATTCTGAATTCTGAATTCTGAATTCTGAATTCCCTTCCACCCCCCCGGAGACCGCAGACGGACGGACGCCCCTCCCGCCAGCTCCGAATTCCCAATTCCGAATTCCGAATTCAAGGTCTCACCACTCCGATATCAGCGTCCCGTCGAGCGCCACTCTCGTGGTGTCGGCGTAGCGCACGTCGATCACCAGCTGCGCGCCGCCGAGCTCGTCGTCCAGGGGCTCGAGCTCCTCGAGCTCGTCCGGCTCCGCGTACAGCTCCTCCCACGCCCCCTCCGCGGTGTTGGTGAAGGGATCGATCGGGATGTAGCGCAGGTAGCCGGCGTCGACCAGAGCCTGCAGGCTCTCCGGGTAGTAGCCCTTGTCGGCCAGGTGCTGGTCGATGCACGAACGCAGCTGGTAGAGGTCGGCGCGGATCACGGCCTCGCGCGCCCGGATGGGGGCGTTCTTCATCGCCGGCAGGGCGACGGTGGCCAGGATGCCGATGATCGCCACCACCACGATGAGCTCGATCAGAGTGAACGCATATCGGGGCCCTGGGTGGCTGGGCGGCATTCCGAATTCCGAATTCCGAATTCCTAATTCCATCGTGCTACCAATCCGCATACTTCGTCCCGTCGAGAGCGACGCCCTCCGAGCTCGTGCGCACGTCGTAGATGTTCTCGCCGCCCCAGGAGGTCGCGTCCGGGTCGT
>JALOKS010000342.1 GCA_025456385.1 Thermoanaerobaculales bacterium
GCGGCCGGTCGAGCCGGAGCTCGTGGACCTCGCCGTGCTCGATGTGCTGGATCATGGGAACCCCCGCGACATTCTATGACGGCGGCGGGGCGGAGGGGCGGATGGGCGGAGGGGAAAAGGGGCAGAGGCGCGGGCAGCCGGACATGCCTCATTCCGAATTCCGAGTTCCGAATTCGCAGCGGTGTCTCCTCCAGAGGTCGCAGCGCGCACGGATCTGGACGTCGCCGGCGCCGCGGTCGCGGCCGGTGAGCGTGTGCGTCATGGCACCGGAGTTGCTAGAGTTCCGGCCGAGATCCGGCGCGCCGCCGCCGTCCGGACGAAGGGAGACACGATGCGCCACCTCACGACCCGGGTGCTCGTCATCGCCGCCGCTCTCTGCGGCCTCGCCGCCGCGGACGCCGCAGCCCAGGGCAACTGGCAGCCCGGCGACTTCGGAGCCGTGCGGCTCCGCCTCGGGGTCTTCACCCCGCAGGGCAGCTCGGAGTTCTGGGACGATTACTTCAGCGACTTCACCGGCTCCACCGACGACCTCGAGGACCTGAGCTTCGGCGCCGACTACCTGTGGCGCACCTCGCGCTCCTCGGGCCTCCTCTTCGGCATGAGCTTCTACGAAGGCTCGACGACCGTCGCCTACCGCGACTGGGTCGACGCCGACGGCTTCGACATCCGCCACGCGACCGAGCTCAGCCTGACCGACCTCAGCGCCGCCTACGTGGTGCGGGCCGGCGGCCGCGGCGCGCATCCCTACATCGGGGCCGGCGGCGGCCTCCTGTGGTGGCGCTTCCTCGAGGAGGGAGAGTTCATCGACTTCGGCGACCCGGAGCTGCCGATCGTCTGGGCCTCGTACCTCGCCGACGGCCTCACCTGGGAGCTCTTCGCCCTCGCCGGCCTCGAGGTGCCGCTGGCTCCGAGCTGGGGCGCCTTCTTCGAAGGCAGGTACCGGTGGGCGGAGGACGATCTCGGCGACGACTTCGCCGGCTTCGGCACCATCGACCTCTCGGGCTGGGAGCTGGCCGCCGGCTTCTCCTGGAACTTCTGAGCCGGCGCCGATCGTCGCCGCCGCCCGAGCTCTCGAGGCCCCGCTCGCGCGGGGCCTTGCGGTTTCTCTGCGGCCGGAGCTACCAGCGGTCGCCCATGTCGGAGCGCCGTTGGAACTCTTTCCTGGGCTGCGCCTGGTTGACCCGCAGCCGGCGGCCGCCGAGCTCGAAGCCGTCGAGCCTGCTGGCCGCCTCGCGCGCCATCTCCTCGGTCGCCATCTCGACGAAGCCGAAGCCGCGCGAGCGGTCATTCTCGCGGTCGCGGATGACCACGGCGCTGACCACGGTCCCGCAAGCGGCGAACGCGGCCTCGAGCTCGGCATCGCTGACGCCGGTCGCCAGGTTGCCCACGAACAGCCTCGTGTCCATCGCCACTTTCTGCTCCTGCATCGCGGCCCCCGTCGCGCCCGTGGGCGGCGTCTCTCTTCTCGAAGCGCCCTTCCGGACCACGGTCACGCTCTCAGAATAGCACGCAAAGCCCCACGAGGCAATGGGTTGTACCGTCACCTGGAAACCTGCCGATGGGCTGTCGCTTCCTCCTGGACCACGTATAATGCGGGAGCGATCCCGATCGAGGACCGGATCCTGGAGGCTGCATGCGGCAACCGGACGGCAGCTCGACGCTGCTCACGACGCGGATCGAGGCGATGCTCGCCTGGACCCGCAAGAACAGCCTCTGGCCCCTGCCCTTCGGTACCGCCTGCTGCGCGATCGAGTTCATGTCGACGGTCTCGTCGCACTACGACCTGTCACGCTTCGGCGCCGAGGTCGTGCGCTTCTCGCCGCGCCAGTCCGACCTGATGATCGTCGCCGGCACCATCACCGACAAGATGGCCCCGGTCGTCAAACGCATCTACGACCAGATGATGGAGCCGAAGTACGTGATCTCGATGGGTGCCTGCGCGAGCACCGGCGGCTTCTACCGCGCCTACCACGTGGTCCAGGGGGTCGACGAGATCATCCCGGTGGACGTCTACGTGCCCGGCTGCCCGCCGACGCCCGAGGCCCTGATCGAGGGGGTGCTCCGGCTCCAGGAGCTCATCCAGGACGGCGCCACCCAGCACGACCGGTTGCGGGCTCGGGGCGGCGCCCCATGACGCCGGCGCTCCTCGCCGACCTGCTCCCGGGTGCGGACGAGCTGCAGCCGGTGGCTGCGGCGGACGGGCTCGTCGAGATGACGGTGGACCGCAGCCGCCTCCTCGAGGTCCTGCGCACCCTCCGCGACCATCCCCGGCTCGCCTGCGATCTCCTGCTCGACATCTGCGCCGTCGACTTCCCCGAGCGCGAGCGGCGCTTCGACGTCGTCTACCACCTCGCCAGCCTGACCACCGACCACCGCTTCCGGATCATGGTCCCGGTCGGCGAGGACGAGCCCCGCGTGCCCTCCGCCGTCGGCATCTGGAAGGCGGCGGACTGGTTCGAGCGCGAGGCCTGGGACCTGATGGGCATCCGCTTCGACGGCCACCCCAACCTGAAGCGGATCCTGACCCACGAGGCCTTTCAGGGCCACGCGCTGCGCAAGGACTACGACCCCGCCCAGCGCTGGCTGCTCACCGGCGCCGAGACCATGGTGCCCGACTGGGTGGCCGAGGCGGTGGAGTCGGGCGACCACTTCGAGACCCAGGTCCTGAACCTCGGGCCCTCCCACCCGGCGACCCACGGCACCCTGCGGATCGTGGTGCGGTTGGAGGGCGAGGTCATCACCCGCGCCGAGGCCGAGATCGGCTACCTCCACCGCTGCTTCGAGAAGATGTCGGAGACCCACGGCTGGAACGAGGTCATCCCCTACACCGACCGCCTCAACTACTGCTCGGCCATGAACAACGGCGTCGGCTACTCCCTCGCCGTCGAGCGCATGCTCGGCATCGAGGCCCCGCAGCGGGCGCAGGCGGTGCGGCTCATCCTGTGCGAGTTCTCGCGGTTGATGGACCACGCGGTGTGCCTCGGCGCCAACCTCGTCGACCTCGGCGCGCTCACCAACTTCTGGTACTTCTTCCAGCCCAGGGAGGAGATCTACTCCCTGCTGGAGGCCTGCGCCGGCGGCCGTCTGACGGTGTCCTACACGCGCATCGGCGGCCTCGTCCACGACGTGCCCGCCGACTTCGAGGACCGCGTCCGGCACCTGCTGCGGACCATCCCGAAGTTCATCGACGACGTCGACCGTCTGGTGAGCTCCAACCGGATCTTCAGAGACCGCACCGAGGGCGTCGGCGCGATCTCGGCCGCGGAGGCCGTGGCCTGGGGCTGGACCGGGCCCTGCCTGCGCGCCTC
>JALOKS010000068.1 GCA_025456385.1 Thermoanaerobaculales bacterium
AACAACCTGCGAGAGCTGCGGGCGCTCCTCAGCCCGAAGGTCGAGCTGCTGGCGGTGGTCAAGGCCAACGCCTACGGCCACGGCCTCGACCTGGTGGCGCCACTGGCGGAGCGCCGAGCCGATTGGCTGGGTGTGCACGGTGCGGAGGAGGCCCGAAACCTGCGCCGGCTCGGCATCACGAAACCCCTGTTGGTGATGGGTTTCGTGCCGCGGAGCGAGCTGGCCGGCCTCGATGCCGACACGCATCTGGTCGTGTCCTCGGCGGAAGCACTCGAGTGGGTCGGAGAGCACCGTCGGCGATCGGGGATCTCTTTGCCCGTGCACCTCAAGGTCGACATCGGCACCAAGCGCCAGGGTGTCGCTGTGGAGCGGATCCCGGAGCTGTGCCGGCTCGCCGCGGAGCAGCGGCTCGACCTGGTCGGGGTTGCAGGCCATTTCGCCAACATCGAGGACACGATCGAGCATGAGTTCGCGCGCGTGCAGCTCGCGCGGTTCCACCGGGCGCTCGAGGTCCTGGCCGCCGAATGCGGCCAATTGCCGCCCTATATTCACACCTCATGCTCGGCCGCGGTGCTGCTCTTTCGGGAGACGGATTTCAGCCTCGTTCGGGTCGGGATTTCGATGTACGGCCACTGGCCTTCGCGGGAAACGAGATTGTCGCTGATGCTGCGCGAGGGGGCGGGTAAACCGGCGCTCCAACCGGTGCTCAGCTGGAAGGCCACTGTCGGCCAAATTCAAGACGTCGAAGGCGGCGAATCGGTCGGCTATGGGCGGAGCTGGACGGCGCGTCGCCCGAGCCAATTGGCGGTCATTCCGGTGGGCTACGCCGACGGATATTCGCGTGTGCTCGGCAACCGGTCGCGAGTCCTCATTCGCGGTTCGTCGGCGCCGATTGTCGGCCGGGTGTGCATGAACATCATGATGGCGGACATCACCGACATCCCGGGGGTGGTCATCGGTGACGAGGCGGTGCTGGTCGGCTCGCAGGGCACCGCCACCGTCACGGCCGACGAGCTTGCAGCGCTCGGCGAGACCATCAGCTACGAGCTCCTCGCCCGCCTTTCGCCGGCGATCCCGCGGGTCCTGGTCTGAGGGCGGTGCGGGGTGCAGGCAAGCATCGTCATCCCGACCTTCAACAGGCTCGCCGCCCTGCGGCGTGTGCTGGCAGCGCTGGCGCAGCAGTGGCGTCCGACGGGTGTCGAGATGGAGGTCGTGGTCGTGGACGACGGGTCGAGCGACGGCACCCCGGAGTGGCTCAGTTCGAGCCCGGCTCCGGCATCGCGGGTCCTGACCCAGGCCAACGCCGGTCCGGCCGCAGCCCGCAATCGCGGCGTCGAGGCGGCCGCCGGCGAGCTGGTCCTGTTCCTCGGGGATGACACGGTGCCGCAGCCGGGTTGGCTCGCGGCCCACCTCGAGGAGCACCGGTTGTTCGACGGCGACGGCGCGTTGGCAGTCCTCGGCCTTCCGCGCGCGGAGTTCCTGCGCCACGGAGGCTTTCGCGAGGACTTCCCGGCAGCGGCATGGGAGGACATCGAGTTCGCCTACCGCGCCGCGCGCCAGGGTCTGCGAGTGCGCTACCAGCCACGGGCCCGCACCCTGCACGAGCACTGTGTTCGACCGCGGACGTTCTGTCGCCGGCAGATGACATCGGGCCTGTCGGCGGCCATCTTCCACCGCCTCCACCCTGAGCTCGGTGATTTTCTCGGAGTTCACCTGCTCGATCGTCGATGGCGGGCGCCGCGCCTGCGTAGCGCGCTCCTCGCGCTGCTCGTCGCCTGTGGCGAACGGGTGGAGGGCGTCGTGACGGCCGCTGTGTACCGCCGGTTCCTCGATCTCTGCTACCTCCGGGGCCTGGCAGCGGGATTGCATTCACGCTGAGCGGAGGTGGGTCATGCGGTTGCTGAGCGTGCTGCTGCCGGTGGCGGTCCTGGGCTGCGGTTCGGCCGCCGCGGCGCAGGAGGTCGCGAGCGCGAAAGGGCCTGCTGAGGCCGTCGACGCGAGCACGGTGAACCTGCCCTGCGTGCCGGTCGGCGCGTACTGGCCCGAACAGCCGAGCCCGGAGGCCGCGCCGCCGACGCCGGACCTGGCGATCGTCAGCATCGACGTCCGGCCCAAGTACGCCCGGGTCCACCTCGATGGACGATTCGTGGGCCGGGCGCGCTACTTCGACGGCACGCCGTCCTACCTCTTTCTCGAACCGGGGTTCTACCGGCTCGAGCTGCGCGCCGACGGCCACCGGCCGGTCCTGGTGGAGCTGACCGCTCAGCGCGGCTGTCGCTACGACCTGCGGCACCGGCTCGACCGACTGCGCGACCTCGAGGCCGCGCACGAGGACGCCGACTTCGGCAAGGGCAAACCACAGCAGTGGGTGTTCGCTCCGACCCGCCCGGGACCGGCACAGCCGGCGCCGGAATCCGCCGGGCCGGACTCGAGCCTGCGTCCCGACCTCGGCCGCGACGCCCCCGGCGTGCGCGTGCCGGCGCCACCGGCGGCGGGGCTCAAGCTGCGCGTCGATCCGCCGTCGGCCCGGGTTTCGATCGACGGCATTTTCGTGGCCACCGGCCGGGAGCTGGCGCGGATGGTGGGCCCTCTGGCGACGGCGCCTGGGCCGCACCGGATCGTGGTCGAGGCCGAGGGGCACCGTGCGCTCGAGCGCGGCGTCGAGCTTGAGGCGGGAGAGGTCCTGGAGCTGGATCTCGCGCTGAGTCCCGCGCCCTGAGTCGCCGCGGGGTGGGAGCTAAGCAGTCAGAAATGAATGATTTATTTCATGTCTTGTGAGCGGTGAAACAGTTGCCGTCAGAGCTCCGACAAGGGCGTGAATTTTGAGAAATTTCGCTGGACAGCGCTGCGTCTACGTGGTACCGTGAAGCATCATTTGAGAAAGGGACGGGTCCGGGGAAGCTGACCACCTTGTTTGCCTGCCACACGAGGCCAACCTTTTCAGGCTAACCTTGAACTTCCCATCGTCTTGATCCTTCCGTACCGGCTGAACCGGCCCGCCCGATTCCTTCGCCCCAGCCCTCGCGGCTGGGTTTTTTCGCTCAGGTCGGCTCGGTGGAGCCGGTGTCGACCAGGGCTCCGGGCTCGATCCCGATCGATCTCAGAGCGGCCGCCCAACGATCCTCGACCGGAACGTCGAACAGGATCGAGCTGTCGAGGGGGGCGACCACCCACGAGTTCTCCTCGATCTCCCGCTCCAGCTGTCCCGGGTACCATCCGGCGTACCCGAGGAGCAGGAAGAAGCGACAGGCTGCAGGGCCCTGGGCGAGCCTCGCCAGCGTGTCCACGCTGCCGGAGATGACAATCGAGTCTGAGACCGTCAGATCCTCGTCCCCCGCCCCGTGCTCGCTGCGCTCGTAGAGGACGAAGCCGTGGCTGGGCTGGACGGGTCCTCCGGAAAGAACGCCGGGGAGGTCGTCGCCGCCTGGCTCCTGGCCGAGCTCGGCCAGGACCTCCCGCAGGTCGACGTCGAGCGGGCGATTGACGACCAGGCCGAAGGCGCCTTCCTCGTGCGAGTGGACGCCGAGCAGGACCACGGACCGCCAGAAGTTCGGATCGGCGAGGTTCGGCATCGCGATCAACAGCTTGCCGGCGAAGGATGGGGAGGTCTGAATCACCGCTCCATCCTAGCAGGCGCCGCGGGCGGCCCTGCCGTGAGCCGCACGAGCCGCATGGCGGCGGCCTCTGGCGGACGTGCGGGGTCTGCGGCGACGGCGGGCACTGCGAAGTCGATCATCAGATCGTGGCCCGGGAACGTCCAGGTCATCGACACGCCGTCGTCGCCGGCGCTCGTTCGGCTCGGCGGCCCCCAGGCCGCGATGACGGCCGCCGGGCTTGCCCGCCAGTCGACACCGGGCCCGAGCTCGAGCCGGTAGGGCGTGTAGGCCGCCATGTTGGCAGCGAGCAGGATCACCTCCGCGAGCTCCGCCGCGTCGTCGAACAGGAAGGCCCAGAGCATGACCGGACCCGCCTCGGCGCTCAGGCTGCGCGCCGTTCCGCTGCCCGGTTCGAGGCCGAGCGCCTGGCGGACCGTGTCGCGAGGCTGCCCGAGAGCGACGCCCATGACCGAGCCCGCGCTGGGGTCGACGACGACCGGCACCGCGTGTCGCGCGAGGAGCTCCTGGACCTCCGGTTCGGCGAGAAACCGGTTGGCGCCCGACAGGGTCACGGCGAGGTAGAGGTCGCGAGCCCCGCCTTCGAGCAGTGCCCGAAACACCAGCAGCGCCTGCTCGCGGTCACCCGTCAGGTAGGAGGATGCCTGGAGGTAGATCGCGGTCTCGGCGCGCTCCGGGTGGATCACCACGGCCTCGCGGAACGCGCGGCGTGCGGGCTCGTAGCGGCCGAGGTGGAACCACGCCCTGCCGATCTCGGCGAGGGCGACGTAGCGGCGTTCGGGATCGGCGTCGCTGCTGAAGGGGCTGAGGAGGTGCACGACCTCCTCGTAGCGATGGCGCGCGCCGGCGAGTCGTGCCCGCTCGAGGGCGTGCTCGAAGTCATCCTGTGGAGGCTCTTCGCCGGCAAGGGCCGCGGCGAGCCAGATCAGGATCAGGCTGCTCATGGCCGAGCCAGCCTATCCGGAACGGGTCCCGGGTTCCAGAGGCGGCCGGCGTTCAGCGGGCGGAGCGCCCGCTATGATGGCTTCATGGACGCCGCCGCCGAAGCCTTGCGTTTCGAACCGCCGAGGGACCCGCTCGATCCGGCGGTTCTTGCCGAGCTGCGGATCGCGATCGGTTCCTGCCCCGACGTGGCCTTCGCCCACCTCGTGGATGTCGCGGTGCCGGGGCGGCAGGCGGCACCCGAGCCGGCTCTCTTCGTCTGGCTGGTGCCGGAGGCGATGGGCTCCCTGCGCGCGGCCCTGAACCTGCTGTCGGCGACCGTGGCGAACGTGCTGCCTGCGGAGCGGTTCCTCGACGTGCTGATTCTCAACTCGGCGCCGGAGCTGCTCGCGGCCGTCGAAGAGGCCCGATGCCTGCTGGTCGAGCGCGATCCCGAGGAGCGGCGGCGGGCCCGCGAAGCGGCGGCGACGGTCGGTCAGGGGAGCAGCGCGGGGGCCGCACCGCGGCCGTGGTGGTGGCCGTTCTGAGGCTGTGGCCTCCCGCGGTCCGGCCGGCTCTCCACTTGCCTCCCCCGGGGGGCGAAAACTACAATGGGCCGCGACCTGCAGGGTGCAGCCGAAGGGATTCGGGATGGAGATCAGCAGGACCGACAGCGGCGGCGTGGCGGTCGTTGCCGTGCGCGGGGTGATCAACTTCGGGGAGTCCGCCCGGCAGTTCTCCTCCTTCCTCAAGGAGCTGCTCGATGCCGGGACGCCGGCCGTGCTGATCGACATGTCGGGCATCGACAGCGTGGACTCGACGGGTCTCGGCGAGCTCGTCGGGTACCTGCAGCGCTTCGAGAGCGAGGGCCGGCGTCTCGCGCTCCTGCGCCCGCACCGCCGGATCCTCAGCCTGCTGCGGCTGACGCGCCTCGACGAGATCTTCCCGATCTACGAAGACCAGGGCGACGCGATCGCGAGCCTCAGTCCGTGATCTCGTAACGCCAGCCGAAGGGATCCTCGCGGCTCGCGGTCTGAATGCCAGTCAGGGCCTCGTACAGCTGGTGCCAGCGCTCGTCGAACGGGAATTCCCAGCGCCGTTCGCCGTCAACGATGGAGGCCACCCAGACGAGCACCGCAGCGGTGCCGCAGCAGGCGGCGGCCGCGAGCGCATCGAGCTCGTCGACCGCGATCTTCCGCTCCTCGACCGGCCACTTGAAGATCGCCGCGGCGATCTCGAGCACCGAGACGCGGGTGATCGAGCGCAGGATGCTTCCCGAGTCCGGAGTGACCAGCGTGTCGCCTTTGAAGGCGAGGAAGTTGGCGGCCCCGATCTCCTCGATGTAGCGGTGCTCCACCGGGTCGAGGTAGAGCGCGTCGGCGAAGCCCGCCGCCTTGGCGTCGGCGCCCGGTTTGAAGGAGGAGGCGTAGTTGCCGCCCGCCTTGATGTGCCCGGTGCCGTGCGGCGCGGCACGGTCGAGGCGGCTGATCATGAATGACTTGCCCTGGTCCGGCCCGAAGCCTCCCCGGTAGTAGGGTCCGACCGGGCTGACGAAAACCCTGAAGAGGTACCTCGATGCCGGCTTGACGCCGACGTTGTCGCCGATCCCGAGGTACATGGGCCGCAGGTAGAGCGCCGCCCCGCTGCCGTGTGGCGGCAGGTAGGGGAGATTGGCGAGAGTGGCCTCCTCGATACCGCGCAGGAAGAGCGCCTCCGGGACCTCGGGCCCCTGGAGGAGCCTCGCGCCCTCGTTGAGCCGCCGCGCGTTCTCGAGCGGACGGAAGGCATAGGGCCTGCCGTCCGGACCCCGGTTGACCTTCATGCCCTCGAAGAGCTGCTGCCCGTAGTGCAGGCACTGGCTGCCTTCGGGGACGTGCACGGTGCCGTCCTCGATCATTCCGCGGACCCGCCACACGCCGTGCTCGAAGACGGCCTCGAAACGGTATGGGCAGGCGAGGTAGTCGAAACCGAGCTTCGAGAAATCAACGTTGACCGTCGAGCGGTTATCGAGGAAGTAGTACCGTGGCTTCTGCATGCACTCCTCCGCACGGTTCGAGGATGTCCGCGGCCGCTCGCCGGCGTCGGGCCGGGACCGGGGCGCGGCGTCGGACCCGGGCGCCGCGGACAGGATACCCGTTCCGGACCGGGAAGCGCCACCCGGGGCCCGATCGGCGGGAGGTCTCGCGACGGGCGGTCGGCCGGCGTCCACGGGTGTCATCCAAAGGGGTCGGAGGAGGGGCGGTCGGGATGGGTTTTTGGAGCCCGCATGTGGCATCCCGCTTGCTAGTGAGTGTGCGGCGACCTTCGTGCCGCCGTTGAAAGGAGTGATGATGAGTAGAGTGCTTTTCTCCAAGATCGGACCAGCGGTGCTCGTTCTTGCCTTTGTCGCAGCGGCCGGCCTCGGCTGCTCGAGCGCGACCCCGACGGACACCCCCGGGGTCGACCGGATGGGGTCGTACGTGATGCGGCAGTACGGCCCGCAGCTGTGGACGGTGCTGGGCTACCGTTTCGCGAGCTCGCAGGTCAGCGACGAGTGGCTGATCCTGGATGTCGGCCTGAGCTCGCCCAACGGCCAGTCGGCGCGGGTGACGCGTGACGCGGTCTTCGTGAGGACGCCCGCCGGCGACACCATCCGCCTCGCGACGCAGACCGAGTTCAACCAGGCCTACGGCGCCCTGCGGCCGGTCATCGCGCGCTCGAACGTCGACGCGGACCCGCTCGACTACTTCCCACCGAGCCGCGTCGAGTGCTCGATCCAGTTCTTCGTCTCGCCCGGGGGCGGAGTCGCCTTCGACGAGGTGACGGTCAGCGACATCCGCGGTTGCTTCGGCAAGCTGTTCTTCCAGGTTCCCGGAGGCATCCAACCCGGCCGCTGGGTCTTCGGCATCGATCTGCCGGAGAGCGAAACCCGGATCCCTTTCGAGATCGGGGAGTAGCGGCCGCCCGCCCGCCCGGGAGCAGGTAGCAAGGAGCAGGGAGCAAGGAGCAAGGAGCAGGCACCGCCCGGCCGCCCGCCCGGGATCAGGGGCCAGGGTTCAAGGAGCAGGTGTCGCCCGCCCGGCGCGGCGCAGCCTTCCCTGCTCCCTGCTGCCTGCCCCCTGATCCTAAGGAAAGATCCCCCGGTGCTTGTAGACCGTGACGATCTTGTCGATGGCGCTGACCATCGCCGCGGTGCGGAGGTCGATGTCCTTGTGGCGCTGCTTGATCTCTCGGATCTGGTGGTAGGCCTTGATCATCGTCTCCTCGAGGCCGGAGTTGACGAGGTCGATCTCGTCAGCGCCGCGGGCGAAGCTGCCCAGCTGGTCCTCGGAGAACGAGGTTCCGGTCGCCTGCTCGATGGCGCTCAGCATCTGCCGCGAGGCCTTTTCCTCGAAGCGCTTTTCCATGCGTCCGAAGCGCACGTGCTGGAGGTTCTTGAGCCACTCGAAGTAGGAGACGGTGACGCCCCCGGCGTTGATGAAGGCGTCCGGCACGACCATCACCCCGTGCTCGTGGAAGTACTGGCTCGCGTCGGCTGACAGCGGGCCGTTCGCCGCCTCGGCGATGATCTTCGTCTTGATGCGCGCTGCGTTGTCCAAGGTGATCGCGTGCTCGAGCGCCGCCGGGACCAGGATGTCGCACTCGAGCTCGAGGCCGAGGTCGCGGTGCTCGAGGTTGGTGGCACCGGGGAAGTCGAGGAGAGAGCCGGTGGCGCGGCGGTGGGCCATGACGTCCTCGACGTGCAGGCCACGCGTGCTCGCGATCGCACCCTCGTACTCGACCAGCCCGACGATCACCGCGCCGCCCTCCTCCTCGAGGAACTTGGCGGCGTGGTAACCGACGTTGCCGAGGCCCTGCACGACCACCCGCTTGCCCTCGAGGCCGGGAGAGAGGTCGAGCGGTCGCATGTCGCGGCCGAGACTGCAGACCTCGCGCAGGGCGTAGAAGATCCCGCGCCCGGTCGCCTCGGTCCGGCCCTGGATGCCGCCGTGCTGCACGGGCTTGGCGGTGACGCAACCGAGGGCGTTGATGTCGTGCGGCGCGAGGGTGGCGTAGGTGTCGGCGATCCAGGCCATTTCCCGTGGGCCGGTGGCGAAGTCGGGGGACGGCACGTCCAGGCCGGGCCCGATGAAGTTCTTCTTGAAGAGCTCGAAGGTGAAGCGCCGCGTGATGCGTTCGAGCTCGCGCTCCGAGTACTCGTGGGCCGAGATCTTGACCCCGCCCTTGGCGCCGCCGAAGGGTACGTCGACGATCGCGCACTTGTAGGTCATGAGCGCAGCGAGTGCCATGACCTCGTCCTCGTCGACCATCGCCGCGTAGCGGATGCCGCCCTTGCAGGGCAGCATGTGGTGGCTGTGCTCCGCCCTCCAGGCGTGGATCACCTCCATCCTTCCGTCGTCGCGCTTGAGTGGGAAGGTGAAGTGGATGAGGCTGTTGATGGCCTTGATCTGCTCGAGAATGCCGGCGGGGTGGTCGGTCAACGCCGCGGCGCGGTCGAAGTTGCTGTTCACCTGCTCGAAGAAGCTGATTGGCGCTGTCATGAGCGGCCTCCCTCGACTCGGGTCGGTCGGTTGGGGGATGATAGCAGGCGGAGTGGAGCTCGGCCTTCCGTGATGCTCGGGAGGCAGCGAACGGGAGTCTCATGCACCTCCGCAGGATCACCTTCGACAACGGCTCCGGCGACCGTCTCGCGGCGCTGCTCGACCTGCCTTCGGAGGCTCCACCGCTCGCCCACGCACTCTTCGCCCACTGCTTCACCTGCTCGAAGGACTACAAGGCGGTGGCGAACGTGTCGAGGGCGCTGGCTGCGGAAGGCGTGGCGGTTCTCCGCTTCGACTTCACCGGGCTCGGGGAGAGCGGCGGTCAGTTCTCGGACACCACCTTCTCGTCCAACGTGGCGGACCTGGTCGCCGCGGCCGCGTTCATGGGGCGCGAGCTCGAGCCGCCGAAGATCCTCATCGGCCACTCTCTAGGCGGGGCGGCCGTCCTGCAGGCCGCGGCGCGGATTCCGTCGGCGGCGGCGGTGGTGACGATCGCCGCGCCCTCGTCGACGGCCCACCTCGCGGCCATGATCCGCTCCTCGGCGAGCGAGATCGAGAGCCTGGGGCAGGCGGAGGTCGCGATCGCCGGGCGGTCGTTCCGGATCCGCCGCAGCTTCCTCGAGGACCTCGAGGCGGTCTCGATGCACGACGTGATCGCGGGCCTGAATCGGGCGTTGTTGGTGATCCACTCGCCGCAGGACCGGACGGTTCCAATCCGTGACGCCGAGGAGATCTTCGCCGCCGCCCGACAGCCCAAGAGCTTCCTCTCACTCGACCGCGCGGACCACCTCCTGACGGACGCCGACGACAGCCGCTTCGTGGGTGCGATGATCGCCTCCTGGGCGCGGCGGCACCTCGGCCGGTCCGAGGCGCGGCGCGATCCCTGATGAGGCCCGGCGGTGGCCGCCGGGGCTGGCGCGTGACGGCGTCCGGGCTAGGACGACGAGCCCTGGCCCTCGCCACCCGAGGGCGCCGCGGTGACCGGTCTGATGTCGGCGTTCTGGCCGAGCGAGCGCAGCAGCTCCTGCACCTGAGCGGCGACCTTGCCCTGGGCGACTAAGGCCCGCACCCGCGGGGTGGCCTCCTCGAGGGTCGGCGCCTCGGCGGGCAGCTTCTGCTCGACCTCGAGGACGTGGAGGCCGAGGTGCGTGCGCACGACCTCGGAGATGCCGCCGGGCTCGAGTGCGAAGGCCGCATCCGCGACCGGCGGCACCGTGTGCTCGCGGTCGATCACGCCGAGGTCGCCGCCGCGCTCGGCCTCCGGACCCTCCGAGAGCTCGCGTGCGAGCGCCGCGAACTCCTCGCCGGCGAGGGCGCGCTGGCGGGCCGCCTCGGCACGGGCGCGGGCCGCATCGACCGCCTGCTGGTTGGCGCCGACTCCGGCGGCGAAGAAGATCTGGCGGGCGCGGACCCGCTCGGGCGCCTGGAACATCCCGGGGTTCGCGGCGAAGAAGTCGGCGATCTCCTGGTCGCTGACCGTGATGGTGGGCGCCACGTCCTTCTCGATCAGGGTCCGGGCGAGGTCCATCTCGGTGATGGTGGCGAGCAGGCGCTCGCGGCTCGAGCCGGCGGCGGCGAGCGCCGCTTCGAGCTCCTCGCGACCGCCCGCCTGCTGCTCGGAGGCCTTCGCGAGCTCGGCGATCCGGAGGTCGTTCGGGCGGTGGCCGCGGCGCCTGGCCTCCTGGGCGAGGAGCTTCTGCTCGATCACCCGCTGGGTGGCCATCTGGACGAGCTCCTGGTCGGGCGGCACCTCGCGCCCGAGGGCCTTGAGCTGGCCGGAGATGTTGCGCATGACCGCACTGATGTCGGCCGCGTAGACGACCTCGCCATTGACCTCGAGGACCGGAGGGTTGATGCCGGGCGCGGCGGGTGCTGCTTCGCGGGCGCTGCCGACGGCGGCCGCGAGCAGTGCGGCGGCTGTGATGCCCAGAAGCGTGTGACGAATGCTCATGACTCGACCTTTCCGCGGCTGGCCCCTCCGCGCGGACCGGCGCGCACCAACCTGACCATTATCGCTTGGAGAGCCGCGCGAGGTAGGCCCCGCGGGCGCCCCAGGCGCCGATCTCGAAGTCGAAGGCCGCTGCCTCGGCGTGCCGCTGCAGGCGCCCGGCGTCGACGAAGAGCCACGGGTAGGGCTCGCCCTGCACCTCCCC
>JALOKS010000069.1 GCA_025456385.1 Thermoanaerobaculales bacterium
GGCCGTCGCCAGCGCCCGGGCGCCGACGACGGCGAGGATGAGGCGATAGGGCGCTTCGTCGAGGAGCGGGCCGGCGGCGCGGGCCGCGCGATCGAGGCGCTCGCGGACGCCTGCGGGCCGGATCGCACTGCCGGCGCCGGCAATGAGGTAGAGACCGTCCATGAACGCCAGGCGCTGGGCGCGGAGGTCGCGGCCCGCGTTGGGCCCCGGAACCGGGTTGAAGAAGCGGTCGAGGCGAAAGCCGTCGCCCGCTCCCTGACCGAGCTCGAGGAACCCGTCGGGGCGGCTGACGATCCGGTCGGCGGGCCGGCCGACGCCTCGCACTGCCTCGTCGAGCGGCACGTAGACCTGCCAGGAGGCCGAGCTGCTGCTGCCCAGCCTGCCCTCGGGCGGGCTGCCGAGACCGACCGAGAATGAGCCTTCGCGCAGGCGAGGGCCTGGGGGCAGGAGCGCGATCTCGCCGTAGACCGGGGTGTGGCCGAGGTCGTTGTTGATCCCGAAGACCCGCAGGCCGGGCGAACCGTCGCCCGTTCCGGGCGCGATGGCCGAGAGGTGGCCGGGATGGTTGAGGGCGATCTCCCAGCGGTCCCAGCGCGGCCAGTAGACAATCACCACGGTCGGGAAGAAGTGGATGTGCTGGCAGCTGGCGACCAGCTCCTCCCTGCCATCGCCGTCGAGGTCGAAGGCGCGGACCAGCGGCATGAGGTCGACCCGGTAGGGGAAGGACCAGAGCGGGACCATCTCCTCCGGGACCATCCTGGTCAGCAGGCGGCCGCGGAGAGTGACCACATCCACGAAGGACCGGCTCGGCTGCAGCGAGCGGAAGTCCTCCGGGGCCGGGCGCCCGGAGGCCACGAGCTCGGCGCGGCCGTCGCCGTCGAGGTCGGCCTCGAGGCTCATCGTCATCGGCGCCGGCAGCTCGTGGGACCAGGTCCGGCGGCCGTCCCTGTCGAGGCCGTGGACGGTCGTGCCGCCGACCTCGAAGCGGACGGTCTCGCGCTGCAGCAGGAGCGGCGCGGCGACGGCGACCGCGGTGATCAGGGCGGCGGCTGCTGCCCCCGCCACCAGGGTGCGGCGGCGCGGCCGCGGCCACATCCGCCGCGTTTCGAGCGCCCGCCGCACGGCCGCGGCGGTCGGGCGGTCGCCGGGTCGCGGCTCCAGCATTCGCGCGAGCAGGCGGCCGAGCCAGCGCGGGGCGTCGGGGCGCGCGCGCAGCAGCGGCGGGGGCGCCTCGCGCTGGCGCCGGGTCAGGGTCGCGACCGCGGTCTCCGAGGTCAGGGGCACCGTGCCGGTGAGGGCCTGGTAGAGGGTCATGCCGAGGCCGTAGACGTCGCTCGCCGCCGTCAGCCCGCGGCCGAGCCCCTGCTCGGGGGCCATGTAGGCCGGGGTGCCGACCACCATCTCGGTCAGCGTGAGGGTGGTGCCCTGCTCGATGGGGCGGGTGAGGCCCATGTCGCAGAGCCTCGCGCTGGCGTCGGCGCCGAGCAGGATGTTCCCGGGCTTGAGGTCACGGTGCACGAGGCCGAGGCCGTGGAGGTGGGCGAGGGCGGCCGCGATCTGGCGGCCGATGCCGGTGACCTCGTCGGGCTCGAGACGGCGCCGCTCCGCGAGCCGCTGCTTCAGGCTCTCGCCCTCGACGAGCTCCATGCTGAGCCAGACATGCTCCGCGTCCTCGTGGAGGTCGTAGACCGCCACCAGGTTGGGGTGGCCGTGGCGCGCGGCGCGCACCTCGCGGCGCAGGCGCTCGCGGGTGGTGGCATCGTGGAGGTCGGGGTGGAGGAGCTTGACCGCGACCTTCTGCCCGACCACCGTGTCGAGGGCCGCGAAGACCGTGCCGGTGCCGCCGTAGCCGAGAACCTGCCGCAGCAGGAAGCGTCCGCCGAGGGTGTCGCCCGGTCGAGCCCCGGTCGACGTCCCATGCCCGCGGCGCTCGGCCGCCGTCGGGCCGGGATCGGTGGCGTCGACCTCGCTCATGCCCTCCCTCGGCACGTCGCGGCTGCGCCACGAAGTGCGATTCGTATTGTACTGACTTCGTCGCCTTGGGTTTTCGGGGGGCGGACCGGCAGTCGGGCGGAAAATTCGAAATTCGAAATCCGAAATTCGAAATCGACACATGTCCACCACAACCCCGGTGTGTGGATGGGAACGGTCAAACGCCTCTCGGAGAGCGGCGGCGTGGGAGCGACGCCTGTGCCGCGGGGCAGTCCCGCATCGGCAGCGCGGTGCGCCAGCGCCCGTCCCAGGCGTGGATGGCGGCGGCCACCGCGCCGGCGGTGGGCACGAGGCCGATCTCGCCGACGCCCTTGGCCCCGTAGCCGCCGACCCGGTCCGGGACCTCGATCAGGATGACCTCGATCGGCGGTGTCTGGGCCGCGCGCAGGATGCCGAGCCCGCCGATCTCGAGGGTGTCCGGATATCCGCCGGTGCAGGGGAAGTCCTCGGAGAGGGCGTAGCCGAGGCCCATGTGCACGGCCCCCTCGATCTGGCCGGCGCAGGCCTGCGGGTTGACGGCGCGGCCGACGTCGTGGGCCGCGACCACGCGCTCGATGCGGCCGTCCTCCCCGAGGATGACAACCTGGGTGGCGTAGCCGAAGGCCATGTGGGTCACGGGCTCGGCGACCGCGGCGCCGGGGGCGGTGGTGAAGTCGCAGACCAGCTCGCCGGCGAAGCGGCGGCCGGCCAGGGCGGCGAGCGGGCCGTCGCGCAGGGCGGCTGCGAGCGCGCGCGCGGCCTTGCGGCCGGCGCCGGCGCAGAGCGCGGTCGCTCGCGAGGCGGTGGTCATGCCGCACTCGACGTCATCGCGGCTCGCGGTGCGCACCGTCATGCGCTCCGGCGCGAGGCCGGTCTCCTCGCAGACCACCTGGCGCAGGATGGTGTGCAGGCCCTGGCCCATCTCGGTGTAGCCGGTCACGAGCTCGAGGCGGCCGTCCGCGAGGACCTCGATCGCGACCCGGCCGATGTCGGCCTGGCCGTTGCCGATGCCGGTGTTCTTGATGCCGCAGGCGATGCCGGCGCGAGGCGCCGCCTTGTAGACCTCGCGCACCGCCTCGAGGGTGGCGCGGATGCCGCAGCTCGCATCCATCCGCTGGCCGGTGGCGAAGCGGTCGCCGGGTCCGAGCAGGTTGCGCTCGCGGATGTCGTAGCCGTCGAGGCCGACCTGCGCGGCAAGACGGTCCATGATGCCCTCGATGGCGAAGGCGGCCTGATTGGCGCCGAAGCCGCGCATCGCCCCGCAGGGCGGGTTGTTGGTGTAGACCGTGCGCGCCTCGACGTCGACCGCCGGCACCCGGTAGGGGCCGCAGGCGTGGCCCGCGGCGCGCTCGAGGACCTTGGCGCCGACCGAGGCGTAGGCGCCGGTGTCGCCGACGATGCGCGCCCGCAGCGCGGTCAGCCGACCCTCGGCGTCGCAGCCGGCGGTGTAGTGCAGGCGCAGCGGGTGGCGCTTGGGGTGGATCCGCAGCGACTGCTCTCGCGTCAGCACGATCCTCACCGGGCGGCCGGTCAGCCGGGCGGCGAGGGCGGCGTGGCCCTGCACCGAGAGGTCCTCCTTGCCGCCGAAGGCGCCGCCGTTGGACACCAGCTCGACCTCGACGCGCTCGGGCGCGATGCCGAGGATCGCGGCGATCTGGCGTCGGTCGTCGTGCACCCCCTGGCCCTGCGAGTAGACCTTGATCCCGCCTTCGGACGGCAGCGCGAGCGCCGCCTCGGGCTCGAGGAAGGCGTGCTCGATGCGCTGCGTCTGGAAGCTCTCCTCGACGACGTGCGCCGAGGCGGCCAACGCCGCCTCGACCTCGCCGCGGCGGAAGGCGCAGACCTCGAGCAGGTTGCCGCCGTCGTGGATCGGCGGCGCGCCGGGGGCGAGGGCCGCCTCGGGCGAGCACAGGGGCTCGAGCACCTCGTACTCGACCTCCACGGCGGCCGCGGCGGCCCGCGCCCGCTGCGGTGAATCGGCCACCACGACCGCGAGCACGTCGCCGACGCAACGGGTGGCCTCGCCAGCGGCGACCAGCAGCGGCCAGTCGCGGACGATCAGGCCGTGCCGCCGCTCGCCGGGGACGTCGGCGGCGAGGAGGACGCTCGCGACGCCGGGCAGGGCGAGCGCGGACGCGGGGTCGATCGCGCGAACCACCGCCCGCGGGTGCGCCGCGAGCACGAGCGCGCCGTGCAGCATGGCCGGCACCGTCAGGTCGGCGACGAAGTCCTTCTCGCCGAGGACCAGCTCGCGCCCGCGGTAGCGCTCGGCCGAGGCGCCCACGCCGTCGCGCTCCGGCGCGGGCGTGGCCCGCGCCAGGCCGTGCCCTTCACCGAAGAAATGCGGCCGGCGCGGCGGCCCCGACCCGAGCTCGCGGCCCTCCGCCCAGGCCTCGCCGGCACTCTGGATGGCGTCGACCACCCGGTGGTAGCCGGTGCAGCGGCAGAGGTGGCCGGCGAGGCCGCGCGCGACCCGCTCGCGGCTGGAGGTGAGGCCCTTAGCGATCAGCTGCGAGGCGCGGATCGCGATGCCCGGTGTGCAGAAGCCGCACTGCACCGCGCCCTCGCGCACGAAGGCCTCGGCGAGCAGCTGCCGCATCCGCTCGGGCAGGCCCTCGAGGGTCGTGACCTCGCGGCCCGCGAGCTTGGCCGGCGCAAGCTGGCAGGCGAGGGCGGGTCGGCCGTCGACGAGCACGGTGCAGGCGCCGCACAGGCCCTGCGAGCAGCCGTTCTTGGCCGAGGTGATCCCGCAGCGCTCGCGCAGCACCTCGAGCAGCGACATGCCCTCGTCGTAGCTGACGGCGCGCTCGCCGCCGTTCAGGCGGAGGACGAGCTCGGGCACGGCGCCTCCACCCGGTTGCGCAGGGCGATGATCTCGGCGGCGATGCTGACCGCGATCTCCTCCGGGGTGTGGCTGCCGATGGCGAGGCCGATCGGCGCCCGCACCGCCGCCAGGTGCCGCTCGGCGACGCCGGCGCGGCGGAAGTCGGCCAGCATGCGGGCGACCTTGGCCCTGCTGCCCATCAGCCCGAGGTAGGCGTAGCGACGCCCGAGCAACCCCTCGAGAACGCGGCGGTCGTGCTCGTGGCCGAAGGTCATGATGGTGACCCACGAACGCTCGCCCGCGGGCACCTCGTCGGCGATCCGCTCGTAGTCGACCACCCGCCGCTCGTGGGCGAAGCTGTTCGCTGCCATCGTGGGCAGGTCGGGGCGGTTGTCGAGGACCGCGATCCGGAAGGGCAGGGTGGCCATCACCCGCGACAGGGCGAGGGCGACGTGGCCGCCGCCGACGACCGTCAGGGTGTCCAGCAGCCCCACCGGCCCCTCGTACGACCACGACGTCCCGTCGTCGGCGAAGCGGTGCGGCCTCGCCACGCCGGCGACGAAGCGGAGCCCCTCGGGTGAGAGGGAGAGCGTTCCGGTCTGCTGTCGGCCGAGGCTCTCCACGATCGATGAGATCTCCCCCTCGTCCTTTCGCGTCAGCGAAATGACTGCGAACAGCTGCTCGCCGGCGCAGAGCGTGCCGTCCGCCTCCGGCGTGTGGCGGAAGCGCGCCAGCGCGGGCGGGCCGCCGTGCTGCAGCGCGCGCTCGAGGAGCCGCTTCTCCGCGGCGCCACCGCCGACGGTGCCCGCGAAGACGCCCTCCGAAACCACCACCCGCGTGCCGGTGACCCCCGGGACCGAGCCCGTGTGCCCGACCACGAAGACCAGCACCGGCCGCCGCCCCGCCCGCAGCTCCTCGAGGGCGAAGGCCCAGGGGTCGGCTTGGGTGTGCAGAGGGTGATTCACGATCGGATTGTAGCCGAGGCACGAACCGGGTGCTGGAAAACCACAGAGGCACAGAGGATTCACAGAGAGAATCATTTGAGTTCCGCCCGCCAACCCGGTTGAACTACGGAAGCACAGAGAGCACAAAGAAGCCACAGAGAGACATCATGACGTCGCACCAAGGTGGTCCCCGGATGCTCCTGCGGTGAGTCAGAAAACCCTCTGTGCCGCTCCGTGGACTCTGTGTCTCTGTGGTTCAAAGGACTCGTCCATCGGTGTCAACAATTCGGAGGTGGCGTGGCGCGGTCGCGCCGCCTGCTCGCGAGCCCGGTCCCCGTCACGGTTGCTGCCCTGTGACCCTGAAGCTGCCACTGCCGTCTGCCGCTGTAACTGCACGTGATGTCGGGCACGGAAACGGAGATGGGCACGGGCAAGGGCCCGGAGGAGTGGGTGGGTGGAACGTGCAACGTTTAAGCGATTGAACGTTCGAACGATGGACCATCAGCTCGTGATGGCGGCGCGGGCACGGTCGAGCTGAGTGACCGCGGCATCGGTGCGGTCGCCGTGCAGGAACATGAGGATCCGCTCGGGGGTCATGGGGGCGTGGAAGAAGGCCTCGCGGTCGGGGCGGAAGGCGCGCATGGCGTCGAGGAGCGCGAAGTAGGCTCCGATGCCGTACATGAAGGGCGGCTCGCCGATCGCCTTCGAGTGCATGACCGCGTGCGGGTTGTCGGCGTCGTCGAGGAAGACCGCCTCGATCGCGGGCGCGGCGAGGATGTCCGGCACCTTGTACGTGCTGAGGGTGTCGCTGAGGTTGCGGCCGTCCCCGAAGAGCAGCTCCTCCATGGTCATCCAGCCGAGGCCCTGGACGACCCCGCCCTCGAGCTGGCCGAGGTCGACCAGGGGGTCGAGGCTGCGGCCGGCGTCGTGCACCGCGCACACCCGGTCGACGGTGCAGGTGCCGCGCAGGCAGTCCACCGTGACCTCGACCATCGCCGCCCCGTAGACGTGGTAGGCGAAGGGCTCGCCCTGCTCGCGGCTGCGGTCGTAGTGGATCCGCGGCGTCGCGTAGTGCGCCTGGGCGGAGAGGCTGACGCGGCGGGTGTAGGCCTCCCACACGAGCCGCTCCCAGCCGAGCTCGACGGCTGCGCCGTCGCGGAGCACGCGGTCGCCGGCAATCGCGACCTGCTCGGGGGCGACGCCGAGGAGCTCGGCCGCGACCGCGCGCAGCCGATCCCGGATCGCGAGGCAGGCCATCTCGGCGGCGCGGCCGTTCATGTCGGCGCCGGAGCTCGCGGCGGTCGGCGAGGTGTTGGCGACCCGCAGGGTGTTGGTGGTCTCGATCGAGATGCGGCCGGCGTCGACGCCGAGGCTCCGGGCCGCCACGGCGATGATCTTGGCGTTGACGCCCTGGCCCATCTCGACGGCGGCGGTGGAGACCGAGACGCTGCCGTCGGTGTAGACGTGGACCAGAGCCGCTGCCTGGTTGAGGAAGGTGGAGGTGAAGGAGATGCCGAAGCACACCGGCATCAGCGCGACGCCGCGCTTGACGAGGGGGTGCTCGCGGTTGAAGGCGGCGGCCGCGGCGCGGACGCGCGCGACCTCGAAGCGCTCCTCGAGCTCGGCGAAGGAGCGGCGCGCGTGGCCCTGCTGGGCGGGCATGCCGTAGGGGAAGCGGTCGCCCGCGGCGAGCAGGCTCCGGCGCTGGATCTCGACGCGGTCGACGCCGAGGGCCTCGGCGGCGCGGGTGATGGCGCTCTCGATGACGAACATCGCCTGCGGCGCGCCGAAGCCGCGGAAGGCGGTGAAGGGCGGCAGGTTGGTGCGGCAGCTGTGCGCCGTGACGCGGAGGTTGGGCACGACGTAGCTGCCGCTGGCGTGCAGGAGGCTGCGCTCGAGGATCGCCGGCGACAGGTCGGCGGCGGCGCCGGCGTTCTGGTAGTAGGTCGCCTCGTAGGCGAGGATCGCGCCATCGGCCGCGAGGCCGAGCCGGAAGTCGGAGGAGTACGGGTGGCGCTTGCCGGTCATCCGCATGTCCTCGCCGCGTTCGAGCTCGATCCGGACCGGCCGCCCGAGGGTCCGAGCCGCGAGCGCGGTGATCACGGCCCAGGGCGTCGCCTGGTCCTCCTTGCCGCCGAAGGCGCCGCCCAGCCGTGCGACGTCGACCTCGATCGCGTTCATCGGCAGGCCGAGGACGCGGGCGGCGATGCGCTGCACCGCGGTCGGCGCCTGGGTCGACGAGAGGATGCGCAGGCGGCCGCCGCCCTGAGGGATGGTGAGGGCGGCCTGGGTCTCGAGGTAGAGGTGCTCCTGGCCGCCGGAGTCGGCGCGGCCGCTGACCACGACCGCGCAGCTGCCCCAGGCGGCGTCGACGTCGCCGCAGGCGATGGTGCGGGAGGGGACGATGAGCTCGCCCGCGGCGGCGGCCGCGCGCGGGTCGAAGACCGCGGGCAGCTCCTCGAGCTCGAGCGCGATCGCTGCCGCGCCGGCGCGCGCCCGGCGCGGGGTGTCGGCGACGACCACCGCGACCGGCTGGCCGACGAAGTGGACCACGTCCTCGGCGAGCAGCGGCTCGTCCTGGACGATGCCGCCGATCTGGTTGGCGCCCGGTATGTCGGAGGCGGTCAGGATGCGGGCGACCCCGGGCATGCCCGCCGCGGCCGTGGTGTCGAGACGGGTGATGCGACCGTGGGCGAGCGGCGAGGCGAGGACCGCCGCGTGCAGCGTTCCCGCCGGGTCTGGGAGGTCGGCGATGAACAGCGACTCGCCGCGGGCGTGCGGGCCGACCTCGTGCCGGCTCACGCGCTCGCCTCCGCGAAAAGGCCGTCCTCGAGGCCGAAGAGGACGTGGAAGTGCGCGAGCACCAGCTGGCCGAGCAGCAGGCGCTTGTAGTCGGCGGAGCCGCGGACGTCGCTGATCGGAGCGACCTCGGCGCGCGCGGCGGCCGCGGCCGCGTGGGCGGTCGCCGCGTCCGGCGCCCGTCCGCTGAGAACCGCCTCGGTTCGCGGGAGGCGGCGGGGAACCGGGGCGACGCCGCCGGCCGCGAGGGCGGCGCCGGCGATACGCCCGCCCTCCAGGCGCAGCGAGATCGCGGTGTTGACGCTCGCGATGTCGAGGTGGGTGCGCTTGCTGACCTTCTCGAAGTTGAAGCGCGCGTCGCGGCGGTCGGCCGAGATGCGAAGAGAGTCCACGAGCTCGCCCGGGCGCAGGTCGAGGCGCTTGTAGCCGAGGAAGAAGGCATTCAGGGGCAGGCTTCGGCGGCCCGACGGCCCGCGCAGCCCGAGCTCGGCCTCGAGGGCGAGCAGGACGACGGTCATGTCGCCGATCGGCGAGGCGTTGACGAGGTTGCCGGCGACGGTGGCGCGGCTGCGGATCGGCCAGGAGCCCATCAGCGCCATCGCCCTTTCGATGCCGCCGACGGCCTCGGCGAGGAGCGGGGAGCGCTTGAGGTCCTCCGCGGTGGCGGAGCCCTCGATCACGATCCGGTCCCCGTCGAGCCGGATCGGCGGTTTCTCGGCGGCGGGCAGGACGACGACCGGCCCGTCCTCGACCGCGAGCGGGCGCTGGACGTAGAGGTCGGTGCCGCCGGCGACGACGAGCGCGGCGCCGTCGGGCGCGGCCGCTGCCGGCGCCGCGGTGGTCTCGGCGAGCAGGGCGGGCGTCCGCAGGAACGACTCGGGCACGATCCCGGCGCGGACCAGCGCCGGCACCCGCGGCTCGGCGGGATCGACGGAGCGCTGGAGGTGCTCGACGAGGTCGTCGATGACGCGCACGATCGAGCCGTAGCCGGTGCAGCGGCAGATGTTGCCGGCGACGGCCTCGATCATGGCCGGCGTGCTCCAGGTCGGCGCGTCGAGGAGGTGGCCGGTGAGCGCGACCACGAAGCCCGGCGTGCAGAAACCGCACTGCGAGGCGCCGCGTTCGACGAAGGCCTGCTGGACGCGGTTCAGGGCCGGCCCGTTGAGGCCCTCGACGGTGACGACGTGCCGGCCCGCGAGCGCCCCCAGCGGCAGCAGGCAGGAGGTGGCGATGCTGTACGCGACCCGGCCGTCGTGGAGCCGCCCGAGCAGGACGACGCAGGAGCCGCAGTCACCCTCGCGGCAGGCGTGCTTGACCCCGGTCAGGCCGGCGTCGCGGCGCAGGAAGTCGAGCGCCGGCAGGCCCGGCGGGCGGTCGGTCGTGACCAGTGTGTCGTTGAGGAGGAACTGCAGCATCGCCGTCCCTGAGAGGTCGTCTCGA
>JALOKS010000343.1 GCA_025456385.1 Thermoanaerobaculales bacterium
ACAACGAGAGCAACCTCGAGCGGCTCTGGGGCAGGCCCAACCCGAGCCCCTTCGTCAAGGACGCCTTCCACCGCCACCTGGTCGACGGCGAGCCCGGCGCGGTGAACCCGGCCGGGGAGGGCACCAAGGCGGCGGCACGGTACGTCCTCGAGGTGCCGCCGGGCGGCGCGCGGTCGATCCGCCTCCGGCTCGTCGCGGGATCTGAATCGGAGCCTTTCGGCCCCGGCTTCGAGGCCGCCTTCTCGGCGCGGCGCGCGGACTGCGGCGAGTTCTACGCCCGGATCGCCCCCGCGTCGCTGAGCGAGGACGAGCGCCGGGTCCACCGCCAGGCCCTGGCCGGGATGCTGTGGTCGAAGCAGTACTACTTCTTCGACGTCGATCGCTGGCTCAAGGAGCACGAGGCCCACCCGCTGGTCGGAACCTCGCGCCGCAAGGCCCGCAACGCCGAGTGGTTCCACATGTTCAACGGCGACATCATCTCCATGCCCGACACCTGGGAGTACCCCTGGTACGCCGCCTGGGATCTCGCCTTCCACGCCCTCGCGCTCGCGCTGGTCGACTTCGACTTTGCCAAGGACCAGCTCCTGCTGATGCTCCAGAACCTCTACAGCCACCCCAACGGGCAGATCCCGGCCTACGAGTGGAACTTCAGCGACGTCAATCCGCCGGTCCACGCCTGGGCGACGCTCAACCTCTTCAAGATCGAGCGCGACCTCGGCCGCGAGGACCTCGAGTTCCTGGAGCGCTCGTTCCACGGCCTGACCCTCAACTTCAACTGGTGGGTCAACCGCAAGGACCCGGAGGGTCGCAACGTCTTCGCCGGCGGATTCCTCGGCCTCGACAACATCGGCGTCTTCGACCGCAGCGCGCCGCTGCCGACCGGCGGCTCCCTCGAGCAGGCGGACGGCACCGCGTGGATGGCCTTCTACTGCCAGAACATGATCGAGATGGCGCTGATCCTCGCCGACCACGACCCCCGCTACGAGGAGGACGCCTTCAAGTTCCTCCAGCACTTCATGTGGATCGCCTACGCGATGGACCGCATCGGCGAGCACAACGACGAGATGTGGGACGAGGAGGACGGCTTCTACTACGACGTCCTCCGCCTCCCCGACGGCTCGGCCTCCCGGCTCAAGGTCAGGTCGATGGTCGGCCTGCTCCCGTTGTGCGCCTCGACGATTTTCGAGCCCGGCGTGCTCACCTCCCACCCGCGGCTCGTGGAGCTGATCGAGCTCTTCCGCTCCCGGCACCCGGATGTGGTGGCCAAGGTCGCCCCGACGGAGCACGGTTACCTCGGGCACGGAGGCCGCCGGCTGCTCACCACCCTCACCCGCGACAAGCTGGTGAGGGTGCTCGGCTACCTCCTCGACGAGGACGAGTTCCTCGGGCCCTTCGGCATCCGTTCGCTCTCCAAGCACCACCTCGAGCACCCGTTCCGCTGTGTCGTCAACGGCAGTGAGCTCGCAGTTGCCTACCTCCCGGCGGAGTCGGACTCCGGCATGTTCGGCGGCAACTCGAACTGGCGCGGGCCGGTGTGGATGCCGGTCAACACCCTGATCATCCGCGGCCTGCTCAACCTCCACGCCTTCTACGGAGAGGAGCTCACCGTCGAGTGCCCGACCGGCTCGGGCAACCGCATGACCCTCTTCGAGGTGGCGCGGGAGATCTCGCGCCGGCTCGCGTCCATCTTTCTCCGCGACGCCGCCGGGCGGCGGCCCGTGTTCGGGGGCGCGGCCACGTTCCAGGACGATCCGCACTGGCGCGATCTCATCCTCTTCTACGAGTACTTCCACGGCGACAATGGGGCCGGCCTGGGGGCGAGCCACCAGACCGGCTGGACGGGAGGAATCGCCCGCCTGCTCGATCTCTTCGCACGGATCGACGCCGCCGACTTCCTGGTCGGCTCAAAGGAGGAGCTCCACGCCCGGCTCGTCCGCGAGCAGGTCGACGGCGGCTGAGGGGCGCGTCCCGGCCGTGAACGCGCCGCGTTACCCGACGCTTTACCAGATCAACACCCGGGTCCGCCTCGCCGAGCTCGCGGCCACCCTCGGCCGCCCGGCGAGCCTCGACGACATTCCCGACGGGGACCTCGACGGCCTCGCCTCCGCGGGCTTCGACCTCGTCTGGCTGCTCGGGGTGTGGCAGACCGGCGAGGCCGCGCGCCGCGTGTCGGCATCACAGCCGGACTGGCTCGCCGAGTTCCGCCGGGTGCTGCCGGACCTCAGCGACGCCGACATCTGCGGCTCCTGCTTCGCGGTCCGCGACTACCATGCCCACCGGGACTTCGGCGGCGACGAGGCGCTCGCGCGCCTGCGCGAGCGGATGCGACGGCGGGACCTGCGCCTGATCCTCGACTTCGTGCCCAATCACGTCGCGCCCGACCACCGCTGGGTGGAAGAGCACCCAGAGTGGCTCGTCGCCGGCAGCGAGGCGCAGCTCGCCGCGCAGCCGCAGAACTTCTGCCGGCTCGCCGCGGGCGGAGCGCCGCGGATCGTCGCCTTCGGGCGCGACCCCAACTTCCCCGGCTGGCCGGACACCCTGCAGCTGAACTACGGCAGCGCCGCGCTCCAGGACGCGTTGCTCGGCGAGCTCGGCCGCATCTCCGACCGGTGCGACGGCGTCCGCTGCGACATGGCGATGCTGGTGCTGCCAGAGGTCTTCGAACGCACCTGGGGGATCCCCGCTGCTCCCTTCTGGCCGCGGGCCACCGCCGCGGTCAAGGGCTCGCGGCCCGGCTTCCAGTTTCTCGCCGAGGCGTACTGGGATCTCGAGTGGACCCTCCAGCAGCAGGGCTTCGACTTCTGCTACGACAAGCGCCTCTACGACCGCCTCGAGCACTGTCAGGCGCGCCCGGTGCGCGAGCACCTGGGCGCCGGCCTCGACTTCCAGGACCGGCTCGCCCGCTTCCTCGAGAACCATGACGAGCCCCGCGCGGCCGCCACCTTCCCGCCCGAGGTGCACCGCGCCGCCGCGCTCATCACCTACCTCAGCCCGGGCCTGCGCTTCTTCCACCAGGGCCAGCTCGAGGGCCGGCGGGTGCGCATTCCCGTGCACCTGGGCAGGGGACCCGCGGAGCCGGTCGACCGCGACCTCGCCGACTTCTACTCCGCGCTGCTTGCCTGCCTGCGCGACCCGGCCTTCAGGGAGGGCGGCTGGCAGCTCCTCGAGCCGGCGCCCGCGTGGGACGGCAACTGGAGCTGGGACAGCTTTGTCTGCTTCGCATGGACGGGTCCGGGCGGAAGCCGCCGCCTGGTCGCAGTGAACTACGCCGACCACCGGAGCCAGTGCCGC
>JALOKS010000070.1 GCA_025456385.1 Thermoanaerobaculales bacterium
TTCCGCCCACCCGTCCCTTCCGGATCTCGGATCTCGGATTTCGGATCTCCACCCGCCCGCCCGGCTCGCGGGACGGATGCCGGGAGGGTAGTGGGGAACTCAAAACAGATACCTCATAATCCAACACTGTCTTCTGCGGGGCGCTCCCATGGCCTCGGCGCGTGACGACTGGCGGCCGACGGGCTCGTTGGAGGCGCTGCGCCGGCGCGCGGAGATGCTGGCGACGGTCCGCTCCTTCTTCGCCGCGCGCGACGTGCTCGAGGTCGAGACGCCGCTGCTCGCCGCGGCCCCGGTCACCGACCTCCACCTCCACGCCCTGAGCTGCCGCTACCGCGGCCCCGGCGCCGACGAGGGCCGCCGCCACAACCCCGAGTTCACGATCCTCGAGTGGTACCGGCCGGGCTGGGACCACCGCCGGTTGATGGAGGAGATCGACGAGCTGCTGGCCGTGGTCCTCGGCACCGGCCCCGGCGAGCGCCTGAGCTACGCCGAGGCCTTCCTCCGCCACGCCGGCCTCGACCCCCACGCCGAGCCCGAGGGCCGGCTCCGCGAGCGCGTCGCGGCTCTCGGCGTGCCCTCGGTCGCCGAGCTCGGGCGCGACGACCTGCTCGACCTCCTGCTCAGCCACCTCGTCGAGCCGCGCCTCGGCCACTGCCAGCCGAGCTTCGTCGTCGACTACCCGGCCTCGCAGGCCGCCCTCGCCCGGGTCCGCCCCGGGTCACCCCCGCTCGCCGAACGCTTCGAGGTCTTCGTCGAGGGCCTCGAGCTCGCCAACGGCTACCACGAGCTCGTCGACGCCGCCGCCCAGCGCCGCCGCTTCGAGGCCGACCTCGAGGCCCGCCGGCGCGAGGGCCTGCCCGCCGTGCCGATCGACGAGCGCCTGCTCGCCGCCCTCGAGCACGGCCTCCCCGCCTGCGCCGGAGTCGCCCTCGGCCTCGACCGCCTGCTCATGCTCGCCCTCGGCAGCCGCGACATCGCCGAGGTCGTCGCCTTTCCCATCGGCAGGGCGTAGCAGGGAGCACCCGCCCGCCCGCGCGACGAGATGCGAGATACGAGATGCGAGGCCGCCCAGCCGCCCGGATAAGGGATTCGAGACCAAGAAAGCAGATCGACGCGATCAGTCGCCGAAATCGTACTCCGCTGAGTCCTCTCGAACCGAGAGGTGTCGGTCATCCACAGATCGTCTGAATCCTCCCAGAGCTCTCCCCAATTCATCAATTCTCGAGTGCAGATCGTGGAACAAGCGCTCGTCTGTCAGTGATCCAGTTTCGTGCAGAGTCTCGAGGTGATCGAGCGTCTCGTCGCACGATGCGTGGGCGATGACCAAGAAACGAATGAAGTCATGTTTGTAAGAGCGCCTGCCGTAGCCCTCGACGATGTTCGATCTCACAGATTTGATGGCGCGTCGTATTTGGGAGCCTTCCTCATACATTTCGTGCCTGGGAAGGGCGGTGATCGTCATGTGGTGGATTTCCACCGAGAGATCTCGTGCCATCTGCCAGACTTTCAAACTTCTGTAACTCATGCTCCGGCCCAACCAACTTCATAATACAAGCCGCCAGAGGCCAAGGTCCCACCCCACCAGATGCCTCCCATCTCGTATCTCGTATCTCGCATCTCGCATCTCGGCACCTCGAGCGGGCTATACTTCCCGTCCATGACCACCGCAGCCGCGATCATCATCGGCGACGAGATCCTGAGCGGGAAGTTCCGCGACGAGAACACGCCGCTGCTGATCGACCTCATGGCCGAGCTCGGCGTCGAGCTCCAGCGGATCAGCGTCATCGGCGACGACTGCGCGACGATCGCCGCCGAGGTCGCGTCCTGCGCCGCCCGCTTCGACGTGGTCCTGACCTCGGGCGGCATCGGCCCCACCCACGACGACTGCACGGTGCGCGGGGTGGCCGCGGCCTTCGCCCTCGGGGTCGAGGTGCACCCGGAGCTCGAGGCGATGATCCGCGGTTACTGGCGGGACCGCTTCACCCCGGCCGCCCTGCGCATGGCGGAGGTGCCGGCGGGCAGCCGCCTGCTGGCCGGCGGCGACGGCCTGCTGCCGCTCATCGTCTGCCGCAACGTCTACCTCTTCCCCGGAGTGCCGCGGCTCTTCTCAGCCAAGCTGCCGAGCCTGCGCCGCGAGCTCAAGGGCGCCGTCAAGGTCCTCAACGGGCTCTACCTGCGGTCGGACGAGAGCCGCATCGCGCCGCTTCTCGACCGGGTGGTGGCGGAGTTCCCCGAGGTCAAGATCGGCTCCTACCCCCGCTTCGGGGAAACCGAGTTCCGGGTCTGGATCAGCCTCGAGTGCGTGGACGGGGCGCGCGTGGCGGCGGCTGTCGAGCGCCTGCTCGAACTGCTGCCCGCCGAGGACGTCGTGCGCGTCGACCGCTGAAGAAGAAGAGAGCGACGCTGAGGTCGAAGTTCTGAATTTTGAACTGTGAATTCTCGATTGTGAGTTCCCGTCCACCCCACCCGAGCGCGGGGAAGCGGGTGGGCATTGAAAATTCAAAATTCAATATTCAAAATTCAAAATCAAGAGTTCGTCCGCCGGAATGGCCAGCGGACCTCCCAGGTTGGACGCTCCATCGATGAGCACTCAGAGGATCGATCCGCAGATGGCTCGATGGATCAACTTCGTCGAGGACCTGCGGCGGCGGCCGGAGACCCCTTTTGCCGAGCAGTGGCAGCGCTTCAGCGCGCTCTCCGCCGACCGCGACCCGGCGGCGCCGCCGCTGCCGGCCTGGCTGCCCGACCCGGAGCGCCTCGCGCGCGCCAACCTGAGCGCGCTCGCGCGCGAGCTCGGGCTGCCCGACTACCACGCGCTCCACCGCTGGAGCGTCGAGCATCGGGCCGAGTTCTGGCGGCGGACGATCGCCCGGCTCGGCATCGCCTTCGCGCGCGAGCCCGAGGCGACCCTCGACCTCGCGGCCGGCCCGTTGCAGCCGCGCTGGCTGCCCGGAGCCCGGCTCAACATCGTCGACTCCTGCTTCCGCCCGCCGGCCTGCACGGTCGCGGCCGTCGTCGGCCGCGAGGGCAGCGAGGACCTCGACCTCGTCAGCTACGGCGAGCTCGAGGCGCTCGTCAACCGGGTCGCGGGCGGGCTCGTCGCGAAGGGCTTCCGCCCTGGCGACGCGATCGCCCTCTACATGCCGATGACCCTCGAGTGCATCGCCGCCTACCTCGGCGTCATCCGCGCGGGCTGCGCGGTGGTCTCGATCGCCGACAGCTTCGCCGCCGCCGAGCTCGCGCGGCGGCTCGAGATCGCGGGCGCTGCTGCGGTCATCACCGTCGCGTCCTTCACCCGCGGCGGGCGCCACATCGCCCTGTACGACACGGTCCGGGAGGCGCGGGCGCCGCGCACCATCGTCCTTCCCGGGCCTGGCGGCGAGGAGCCGGCGCTGCGCGACGGCGATCTCCCGTGGAGCGAGCTCCTCGCCGACGCCACCGCCTTCGAGCCGGTTGTCTCCGGCGCGGAGGCCACCACCACCATCCTCTTCTCCTCCGGCACCACCGGCGACCCGAAGGCGATCCCCTGGACCCAGGTGACGCCGCTGAAATGCGCGATGGACGCCCACTTCCACCACGACCTCCAGCCCGGAGACGTGGTCGCCTGGCCGACCAACATCGGCTGGATGATGGGCCCGTGGCTGATCTACGCGACCCTCGTCAACCGCGCCTGCATCGCGGTCTACGAGGGCGTGCCGTCGGGGCGCGGCTTCGCGGACTTCGTCGCGCGGGCCGGGGTGACCGTCCTCGGCGTCGTGCCCTCGCTCGTCCGCGCCTGGCGCGAGAGCGGGGCCTGCGAGGGCGTCGACTGGACGCGCATCCGCACCTTCTCCTCGACCGGCGAGCCCTCGAACCGCCGGGACTTCCTGTGGCTGATGAGCCGCAGCGGCTACCGGGCGCCGGTGATCGAGTACTGCGGCGGCACCGAGATCGGCGGCGGCTACCTCACCGGGACCGTCGTCCAGCCGGCCTCGCCGGCGACCTTCACGACCCCGGCCCTCGGTCTCGAGGTCGTCGTCCTCGACGGCGAGGGCGAACCGGTCGCAGACGGCGAGGAGGGCGAGCTCTTCCTCGTGCCGCCCTCGATCGGGCTCTCCCAGCGGCTCCTGAACCGCGACCACGACGCGGTCTACCACGAGGGCTGCCCGCAGGGGCCCGGCGGCGAGCCGCTGCGCCGCCACGGCGACCAGGTGGCGCGGCTGCCGGGAGGCTTCTTCCGCGCCCAGGGGCGGGCCGACGACACCATGAACCTCGGCGGCATCAAGGTCTCGTCGCTCGAGCTCGAGCGCGTGCTCGCGCATCACTCGGCGGTCTCCGAGATCGCCGCGGTGGCGGTGCAGCCGGAGGGCGAGGGAGCCGAAAAGCTCGTGGTCTTCGCGGTCGCGACGGGCGCGGTCGAGCGCGCGAGCCTGCGCCGCGAGCTCGGCGCGCTGCTCGCGTCCGAGCTCAACCCCCTGTTCAAGATCCACGACCTGGTGGTCGTCGACTCCCTGCCCCGCACCGCCTCGGGCAAGCTCACGCGCCGGGAGCTCCGCGCCCGGTACGACGGCTGACCACGGAGACACAGAGGATCACAGAGCCGCCCAGAGACTTCGGACATGGAGCACACCGGTTGACTGCAGGGTCACGATACCTCAGCCCCTCGACCTTCCGGGGCGCCCCTCGAAAAAACCTCCGTGTATCCTCTGTGGCTCCGTGCCTCTGTGGTTCAACAGATGCTACGCTGGCGGCGTGCTGATCAGTGACCTCCCGACGCCCTGCGCGCTCGTGGACCTCGAGCAGCTCGAGCGCAACGTGCGGCGGATCGCCGACAAGGCGCGGCGGCTCGGGGTCCGCCTGCGCCCCCACGTCAAAACCCACAAGTGCGTCGAGATCGCGCGCATCCAGACCGATCTCCACTTCGGCGGCGTCACGGTCTCGACCCTGGCCGAGGCGCACGCCTTCGCGGCCGCCGGCTTCACCGACATCACCTACGCGGTGCCGATCGCACCGCAGAAGATCGCCGAGGCCGCCGACCTCCACTGCGAGATCGACGTCCTGAACCTCCTCGTCGACCACTCCGACACGGTGCGGGCAATCGAGGAGACCGCCGCGTCGCGCGGCCTCGTGCTGCCGGTCTTCCTCGAGATCGACTGCGGCGGCGGGCGCTCCGGCATTCATCCCGACGACGAACGGGTCGAGCAGCTGGCGCGCCGCATGTTCGAAGCCGACTCGATCGAGTTCCGCGGCCTGCTCACCCACGCCGGCCACGCCTACCGCGCGCGCAGCCGCAGCGAGGCCTTCGAGGTCGCCTGCGAGGAGCGCAACCTGATGACCGCCCTCGCTGCCCAGCTGCGCGACCTCGGAGCCCCGGTGGTCGAGCTCAGCGTCGGCTCGACGCCGGGAATGCGGGCGATCGACGACCTCAGCGGCATCACCGAGGTCCGGCCCGGCAACTACGCTTTCTACGACGCCACCCAGGCCGCCATCGGCAGCTGCGAGCTCGACGAGGTCGCCTTCTCGGTTCTGGCCACGGTGATCAGCGTCCAGCCGGAGTACGGGCGGGCGGTGATCGATGCCGGAGCCCTCGCTCTGAGCCGGGACCCCGGTCCGGTCCACGTCGACCCGGACTGCGGTTTCGGCCGCCCGGTGGCGGTCGAGGACCAGCACCCGCTTCCGGGCCTGCGCCTCAGCGCGCTCGCCCAGGAGCACGGCACGCTTGCCGGACCGGGTATCGAGGCCCTGCGCCCCGGCACCCTGCTGCGCATCCTGCCCAACCACTCCTGCCTCGCCGCCGCCTGCTTCGACCGCTACCACGTGCTGCGGGGCAGCGAGGTCGTCGACGAGTGGCGTCCCGTCCGCGGGTGGTAGCGCCCTGCGCTATGATGGCGCGAGCACGGTGCGTGCGGTCGCGGTCGCAGCCGGGCCGCCGCCGGACCACGTCGAGCCCCCCGCCAGTGGTGTTATTCTCTGAGACGGAAGGGGTGTAACTGAGGCGAAATGGCTGCAGGCAAGAACATCGTCTACGACGAGAAGACCATCCAGACGCTGGACGCCCTCGAGCACATCCGGCTCCGAACCGGCATGTACATCGGCCGCATCGGCGACGGCTCCAATCCCGCCGACGGCATCTATGTGATGCTCAAAGAGGTCATCGACAACTCGATCGACGAGCACATCATGGGCTACGGCAAGCGGATCGAGATCAGCCGCAGCGGCCTCGAGATGTCGGTCCGCGACTACGGGCGCGGCATCCCGCTCGGCAAGCTCATCGACTGCGTGTCGAAGATCAACACCGGCGGCAAGTACAACGACGACGTCTTCCAGTTCTCGGTCGGCCTCAACGGCGTCGGCAACAAGGCGGTCAACGCGCTGTCGTCGGAGTTCGAGGTCACCAGCTTCCGCGACGGCAAGTTCAAGCGCGGTCTGTTCTGCCGGGGCAAGATCGTCGAGGAGAAGGGCGGCAAGGACGGCAAGGCCCGCTCCGGCACCGTCATCCGTTTCGTGCCCGACGCCGAGATCTTCGGCGACTACGAGTGGCGCGAGGAGTACCTCGAGCACCGCCTGCGCTACTACGCCTTCCTGAACTCGGGCCTCAGCCTCGAGTACAACGGCCAGAAGTTCTCCTCGAAGAACGGCCTCGCCGACCTCCTCGCCTACGAGCTCGGCGGCGAGCCGGCGATCTACGACGCCATGCACTGCAAGCTCGACCGGCTCGAGTTCGCCTTCACCCACACCCACGCCTACGGCGAGACCTACTACAGCTTCGTCAACGGGCAGTACACCAACGACGGCGGCACCCACCAGAGCGCGTTCCGCGAGGGCGTCCTCAAGGGGGTCAACGAGTTCGCCAAGAACGGCTTCGCCGGCGAGGACGTGCGCGACGGGCTGGTCGGCGCGGTGGCGGTCAAGATCCAGGATCCGGTCTTCGAGTCGCAGACCAAGAACAAGCTCGGCTCGACCGAGGTCCGTTCGTGGGTCGTCAACGCCGTTCGCGAGCAGGTCGTCCTGTGGCTGCACCGCAATCCCGAGGAGGCCGACAAGCTGCTCGACAAGGTCAAGAGCAACCAACGGGTGCGCAAGGAGCTGTCGGCGATCAAGAAGGAGGCGCGCGAGCGCGCCAAGAAGGTGGCGATCCGCATCCCGAAGCTGATCGACTGCAAGCTCCACCTGTCGGACCCCAAGGGCGCCCGGCGCGAGGAGACGACGATCTTCCTCACCGAGGGCGACTCCGCCGGCGGCGCCATGATCCAGGCGCGCGACGTCCAGACCCAGGCCATCTACTCCCTGAAGGGCAAGCCGCTCAACACCCACGGCCTCGGCCGTGAGACGGTGTACCGCAACGAGGAGCTCTACAACATCATGCGCGCGCTCGGCATCGAGGAGGACCTCGACGGGCTGCGCTACAACCGGGTCGTGATCGCGACCGACGCCGATGTCGACGGCATGCACATCCGCAACCTGCTGCTGACGTACTTCCTGCGTTTCTTCGAGGAGCTGGTCGTCACCGGCCACGTCTACATCCTCGAGACGCCGATCTTCAGGGTGCGCAACAAGGCCGAGACCGTCTACTGCTACTCCGAGGCCGAGCGCAACGCCGCCGCCAAACGCCTCGCCGGCCCCGAGGTGACGCGCTTCAAGGGCCTCGGCGAGATCTCGCCGCAGGAGTTCAAGCAGTTCATCGCCGACGACCAGCACATGACCCGCGTCACCCCGGGCTCGATGGGCGCCGTCAAACGCGCACTGGAGTTCTACATGGGCAAGAACACCCCCGCGCGCAAGGAGTTCATCATCGAGAACTTGATCGCGGATATTGCATGACCGCGGGGCGGTCATGCAATGTCCGCGATCGATTATGAATTCTGAATTATGAATTTTGAATTCCACACGACCCGCCCGGCAGCCGGGACGGCTGCCCCACAACCCATCGCCACCGCCTCGCCTTGTGGGGCAAGCGTGCCGCGTGCCTTGGGGTGGGGTGGAAATTCAAAATTAAAAATTGAGAATTTAGAATTTTCGCGTCCTCGTCAGGTAACACAGCCGTCGGCGCCCCGCGACGCCGAGACAACTGAAATCTCGTCGGAGGAGAAGTGACCCGCATCGAGCCCCTGATGGGGCGGAACTTCATCGAGTATGCGTCCTACGTGATCGTCGACCGCGCGATCCCGGACATCCGCGACGGCCTGAAGCCGGTGCAGCGCCGCATCCTCGCCACCCTGGCGAAGATGGACGACGGCAAGTTCCACAAGGTGGCCAACGTCATCGGCGACACCATGAAGCTCCATCCCCACGGCGACGCCTCGATCGGCGACGCGCTCGTCGTGCTCGCGAACAAGGACTACTTCATCGAGCGCCAGGGCAACTTCGGCAACCCGATCACCGGCCATGCCGCGGCGGCGCCGCGCTACATCGAGTGCCGTCTCAGCGAGCTCGCGCGGGAGACCATGTTCAACAAGGCCCTGACGGAGTTCCGGCCGAGCTACGACGGCCGCAACTCGGAGCCGGTGGTGCTGCCCGCCAAGCTGCCGGTCGTGCTGATGCTCGGCGCCGAGGGGATCGCGGTCGGCATGTCCACCCGCATCCTCCCCCACAACCTCGCCGAGCTCCTCGACGCGCAGATCCGGATCCTGAAGAACCAGGCGATCGAGATCCACCCCGACTTCCCCACCGGCGGCTACGTCGACGTCGGCGAGTACGAGGACGGCCTCGGCCGGGTCAAGGTGCGCGCGAAGGTCGAGAAGAAGGACGAGAAGACCGTCGTCATCCGCGAGATCGCGTACGGCACCACGACCGAGAGCCTGATCGCCTCGATCGAGTCGGCGGCCCAGAAGGGCAAGGTCAAGATCGCGGCGATCAACGACTACACGACGGACACGGTCGAGATCGACATCGAGCTGCCGCGCGGGATCTACGCCGACGAGGTCATCCCGCAGCTCTACGCCCACACCGAGTGCGAGGTGTCGCTGTCCTCGAACCTGGTGATGATCAAGGACCGGCGCCCGGTCGAGATGGGCGTCTCCGAGGTGCTCTGCTACCTCACCGACCGGCTCCGCGAGCTGATCCGGGCCGAGCTCCAGCACGAGCTCGGCGAGCTCGCCGACCGCAAGCACTGGCTCGATCTCGAGCGGCTGTTCATCGAGAACCGGATCTACAAGCGGATCGAGTCCGCCACCACCGCCGCCCAGGTCGTGGGCGAGGTCCGCAAGGGCCTCAAGCCCTTCCTCAAGGAGCTCGAGCGCGAGGTCACCGACGAGGACATCGACCGCCTGCTCAAGATCCCGATCCGGCGCATCTCACAGTACGACATCGACCGCAACCGGTCCGAGATCGGGCTCACCGTCGCCGCCATCAAGGAGGCGAAGGCCAAGCTCCGCAAGCTCACCGAGACGACCATCGCCTACCTCGACGGCCTGCTCGAGACGTACGGCGCCCGCTACCCGCGCCGCACCGAGATCCGGTCGCTCGAGGCGGTGGACGTGCGGGCGGTGGCGCGGCAGAACATCAAGCTCGCCTACGACCCCGCCACCGGCTTCTTCGGCTCCGAGGTCAAGGGCGCCAAGTACCAGCTCACGGCCAGCGAGTACGACCGCATCCTGCTCGTGAGCCGCGACGGCTCCTTCCGCATCATCGCCCCCGAGGCCAAGGTCCTCATCCCGAGCCCGGTCATCCACGCTGAGGTCTTCGACCAGGAGCGGGGCGCCCCCTTCACCGTCGTCTACCGCGACGCCGACAAGATCGCCTGGGGCAAGAAGGTCCACATCAAGGCCTTCATCCGCGACCGCGAGTACGAGCTGGTCAAGGACAAGCAGGGCCGGGTCGACCTTCTGATCCCGGGCGACTGCAACGACTCCGTGCACGTCGACTTCGTGCCCGCCAAACGCCAGCGGGTGCACGAGGCCGAGTTCGACCTCGGCGAGCTCGAGCTCACGGGCGTCACGGCCCGCGGCCGGCGCCTGGCCCCCAAGCCGGCGGCGAAGGTGCGGCGGATCCGCGGCGACGGCAGCGACGACGGCGCGGCGGACGACCTGCCGCCGCAGGTCAACGGCGAGGATCGCGAGCTGCCGTTCGATTGACATCGGTGGAACGATCGAACGTTCCGATCGAACGTTCTGACGTTCCAACGTTTTAGCTACGGTTCGACCTCCTCGAGCAGGGCGAGGAAATCGTCGTAGGGCAGGGCCTGCCAGCTCTCGGCCGAGACCGCGCCCTCGGCGCGCGAGATCAGCGACACCTTGTGCGCGGTCTCGACCGAGGGCGCGTCGTAGATGTCCATGAAGTCGTAGGGGCCGAGGATGGCGTAGTGTGACACCCAGGTCACCTCCGG
>JALOKS010000071.1 GCA_025456385.1 Thermoanaerobaculales bacterium
TGCCTCACCTCCGGGATCGGGACGTCGGCAAGTGTATCAAGCGTCTGTCCTGCCGACCTCTACGCAGCAGATCGACCTCACTTCCCGGCCCGACGCCTCCGCCGTCAACCCCTCAGCGCCACCCCTGTGATCGCGCAGCGCAGACCCTTCGCGGTCCGTTCGAAGGGGATGGCGACCAGGCGACTCGACCGCAGCGCGATCTCGACCGTCACCGAAGCCAGAGCGTCCGAGCGGCGCACCTCGTCGCCCACCACGAGGTGGCGGGCCAGAGTGACTGCGTCCTCGAGGGCGAGTACGCCGCCGCGGATCGGTGCGCGCGGCGTCTCCGCCGTCGAGCCGGCGGCCTGCGACAAGGCGCGGGCGAGGCGGGTCAGATCAGCCAGAGAGCTGGCGAAGGCCGGTATCACGAAGACCCGCTCGGCGCGCCACCCGTCGCTCCTCCGCCCGCCGGCGCGCACGCGGTCGCGAACCGTCACCTCGGTCTCCAGGAGCCACGCCGGCCGCCACTCGCCGGAGCTCCGGCCCGGAGCGGGCAGCAGCGCCCCGCTCGGCACGAGCCGGAGGCCCTCGTGCTCGAGCACGGCCCCGTGGCCGCAGTGGCCGCAGAAGAAGATCGTGTCGAGGCCCTCGCCGCGGAGGGCGGAGCCGCACGACGGGCAGTCGAGGGGCAGCAGGCGAAGGCTCACTGGAACTTCTCCACCGCGCTCCGGACGGTCGCCGCGAGTGAACCGCCTGCGCGCTCCGGCGCCAGACCTGTCCCCTCCTCGACCACGCCGCCGTGGCGGAACTGCGAGTAGCCCCAGTAGACCAGGCCCGCCAGCACGAGGGCCACGACGCCGACTGCCGTCAGGCCGTTCTCGGACTGCAGGAGAGATCCCGCGTGCTGCAGGATGGACGTGCCGACGAAGCAGGCGCCGGCGCAGGCGGCCACCAGGCTGGCTGCCCGGTAGAGGTGGTTCCCGGGCGCCTTGCCGAAGGCGACCTCGCCCCCCTCCGCGTCGACCAGCACCTGGTAGGTGCGGCCGCGAAAGCTGTAGCGCACCACCCACATCGGGTAGTAGACCAGGGTCACCTGGCGCCGCAGAGCGGCGAGCCACGAGAAGCTCACGTGGTCCAGGCGGTGGCTGCGCGCGATCTCGGCGAGCGCGCGGTCGCTGAGCTCGGCCGCGGCCTGCTCGAGCGAGCGGCTCGGCCGGAACACCATGCCTCGGCCGCGCAGCAGGCCCTCGTCCAGAGGACGCAGCTCGTCGCCGACGAGGTTCACCCGGTGCACGCCGAACTCCGCCATGTCCGAGGCCGACCGGGTCAGGTCCACCTCGCGCTCGATCTCGAGCTCCACCGGCTCGCGGACCGTTTCCCAGGTCGTGCCGCGCTTGCGCCTCCTCTCCCGGATCCCGAGCACCCAACCGACCGCATCGAGCCGCGCCCGCACGAAAGGGAACCAGGCGAGGAAAGCCTCCTGCCAGCGCGCCTCGCGGCGCAGGGCGGGATCCTTGCGGATGCCACGGCGCAGCCAGCGCCGGACGACCTCGGAGGCAGCCGCGCGGTCGAGGCGGTTGAGGACCATGAGGCGCAGGATGCCGCGGCTGCCAACCACGGCCTGGGGCGTCCCGCAGTAGCGGCACTCGATGTTGGTGAAGCCCTCCTGCACCTCGACGGTACCGCCGCAGGAGCCGCAGGTCAGACCGGTCAGGACGCGCTTCGCCTCGCCCTGCGCAACGGCGGGCGCAGCCGGCACCGGCTCCGGAGGAGGAGGAGGGGGTGGTGGTGGTGGATGGCCTCTCACCGACGCGCCCCGCGTGCAATTCGGAATTCGGAATTCGGAATTCGGAATGCCGCACACGCTCTCGGTGTCTCTCGGCTCTCTGTGAGGAACGGAGGAGAGCGCCGTCTCTGGTCACCGAATTCGGCACCTGCCACCTGGCTTCTGAGCCCGTACCGGGTGGGTGGGGTTTCCGAATTCCTCATTCCGAATTCCGAATTCAATCTCATACCTTCTTCGACGTCAGCCACGCGATGCCGAGAATCGGCAGCGCCGAGACCAGGTAGACCACGACCTTCCACGCGAGGTTCTGGATGAGCAGGCCCTCGAGCCCGAAGATCACGAGAGCGAGGGCGGCGACGCCGACGAAAGGAGCTTCGGCCTTGGCCGGAAACTCGGCCGGGAAGACCTTGCCGGACACCGCGTCGACCGCGGCCTGGTAGCGCCGACCCTGCCAGCTGTACGGCGTCCGGTACAGCGGGAGGTGGTAGAGCACGGTCTGCCGCACTGTGAGCTCCCCGTCGCGCGCGACCAGCCACTCGCGGGCCGTCTCCGCCGGAACCTCGGGCTCGAGCACCGGCGCGCCGAGCGTCGCCTCCGCCGCCATCGGCCGGGTGCTCCCGGCCGGCAGCTCGAGGCCCTGCAGGCCCTGCAGCGAGGACGGTGCTGCGGGCTCGAGCACGACCCGCTCGCGGCCGCCGGCGGCGACCGTGAAGGCCCAGAACGGAAAGTACTCCAGAGTCGGCTCCTCGAGGCTGGCCGTGCGGTCGAGGTCCGCGACCGTCGAGCTGCCGCCGAGGAAGCGCCGGAGGTGGGCGGGCACCTGCTCGACCGGGACCGTCGGCACCATGACCTCGTGAATCAGGGTCAGGCTGCCGTCCACCACCAGCGCCGTGGCGCAGAACGGGCAGACGAGGAGCCGCTCACCGGCGCGCGGCTCGATCGCGGCCCCACACTGAGTGCAGGCGACGCTCACGGCCGGTCAGCCCTGCTTGGCTCCGCAGCCGGGGCAGAACTTGGCGCCCTCAGGCACGGGCTGGCCGCAGCTCGCGCACCCGCTCGGGGCCTGCGGCCGCCCGCAGCCGGGGCAGAACTTCGCGCCCACCGGTACTGCCTGGCCGCACTCGCTGCAGAAGCCTCCCCCGCCCGCCGCCCGTCTGGCGCCGGCTGCAGCCGCGGCGCCCGGCCCGGCGCCGCCCTGCTGCGCCTGCTGCATGGCATTGGCGATCATCCCCGGCATCATCGCGCCGAAGCCGGCGCCGAGGCCGAGGCCCATGCCGGCTCCCGCGGCGCCGCCCTCGCCGCCGCCGCCCTTGGCGGCGTCCTGGATGGCCTGCGCCGCCTTGAACTGCATGTAGGTGGTCATGTCGCCGACCGCGCCCATCGCGGCGCGCTCGTCCATCTTCTGCTGCACCTCGTCCGGCGGCGTGATGGAGTTGATGTAGAAGTCCGAGAGGTCTACGCCGTACTTGCCGAAGTCCTCGGTCACCCGCGCCTTGGCGGCCGCGCCGAGCTCGTCGTAGTGGCGGGGCAGGTCGAAGATGGTCTTCAGGGTTTCGCCGAGGAGGTCGTTGAGGCGCGAGACGATGATGTCGCGGTAGAAGTCCTGCAGGCGGCCGGTCTCGAAGAGCCCCTGCGAGCCGACCACGGTGTTGACGAAGAGCTGACAGTCCTTGATCCGGTACGCGTAGGTGCCGAAGGCCCGCAGCCGCACCATCCCGAGATCCGAGTCGCGGAACACCACGGGCTCGCGGGTGCCCCACTTCTGATCGACGAAGGTGCGCTTGTTGACGAACACCACCGCGACGCGGAAGGGCGAGGTGCCGCCGAAGGGTAGCGCCAGGAGCTTGGTCAGCAGCGGGATGTTCTGGGTGCTGAGGGTGTGGCGCCCGGGCCCGAAGACGTCGAGGGCCTTGCCGTCGCGGTACAGCACCGCCTCCTGCGCCTCGTGAACCACGAGCTGCGCGCCGAGCTTGATCTCGGCCGAGCCCTGCTGCGGGTAGCGGTAGACGATCTCCTCTCCGGTCGGATCATGGTGCTCGAGCACCTCGAGGGTCTGCGCCATCACGCGCCTCCTTTCCCGGTCACGTCCTCGAACACCGTCGCCCGCTCGTCGAAGTGGCGGTCCGCCGCCTGCACCGCGTCGAGGAGCCGGCTCACCATGGCCTCGTCAGCGGTCTCCGGCAGCGCCTCGACCTGCACCGCCAGGTACTCCGCGGTCTCGCTCAGAGCGAGGTCGAAGGCGTACAGGCGGTCCAGCTCCTCCTCGCGGATCTTGACCGCGTCGAAGAAGCCCGAGGCGCCGTAGTCGGCGTGGCGGATGCGGTTGGCGAGGCGGTCGAGGGCCTTCTCGGCGCTGCCCGCCGTTCCCAGGACGTCCAGGCGCCCCGCCTTCGTCCAGCCGCGGATCCGGGCGTTGATGGCGAAGCGCGCCCGGTCGACCTGGTTCGCCAGCCAGTCGCGCTGCATCTTGTCCACGTCCCGCCGCAGCTCGCGCTCGAGGTAGCCCCTGAAGCCGGGAATCTTCGCCCCCAGGCGCTCGAGGATGTTGCGGCGCTCGCGGGCCTGCTCCAAGCCGTTGCTCATCTCAGACCTCCCTGTAACTCTCCGCGGACGCGGTGGCACCGTGGCGTGTCAATTCTGCGCATCCGAGATCCGAACTCCGAGTGAAACTCAGGCACATGAATTGCGTATCTCAAGGGTGCCATGTCGTTAGCGGCCCTGTTTCCCTGCTCGTCACCGCACGAGGGAGTCCGGAAGGCTTCCAGGGCCGGCGGCATGCCCGCCTTGCATGGGCAGGTTCCCTGCCCCCAACCATCATCGACCTGCCAGTAACGACCCTCATTATACCCGCCTTTTCGCGGCTGCTCCGAGGTCAGGGACCTCGGAGCAGTCCCATACCGTGCGCATATCCCGGCCGGATTCCGGTCTTCGGGACGGCGCCCGGCGGCGCCCGTCGCTCCTGCCCGGCTCCTCGTCGCGGCACCCATGGCGTCTCGCTCTACGGGCCGGGGCAGGCGATATTCCGGCCGCCGGGGTAGAATCGGCATCGTGGGGAAGAAACAGCGACCGAAGAAGGCGCGGAGCCGCCCTCAGCCCGGAACGAGGGGCGGGAGGCCGAACGCGAGGTACAGCGCCGGCGAGATCGCCATGGCGGTGCTCGGCGCGGCCCTGCTCATCATGGTCGCCGGGATCATCATCACCTCGCTGCTCGGGTGACGCGGCCACAAACGATCTGACGTTCTGACGTTCTAACGTTTTAACTTTCTAATGTTTCAGCGCCTCTTGCCGCGAGCCGGCGCCGGCCCCGCGAGAGCGACCCGCCGGAAGTCCTTGTTCATGCGCGCGATGCCGGAGATCGAGATCTCCTTGGGGCAGACCGCCTCGCAGGCGCGGAAGTTGGAGCAGGCGCCGAAGGCCTCACGCTCCATCGCCTCCACCATCCTGAGGGCCCGCGCGGCGCGCTCCGGCTGGCCCTGCGGCAGCAGGCCGAGGTGCGCGATCTTGGCGCCCACGAACAGCATCGCGGCACCGTTCGGGCAGGAGGCCACGCAGGCGCCGCAGCCGATGCACTCGGCGAAGTCCATGGCGTGCTCGACGTTCTCGGTGGTGATCGGGATCGCGTTGGCGTCCGGAGCGCTGCCGGTGCGCACGGTGATGAAGCCGCCGGCGTGCATGATGCGGTCGAAGGCCGAGCGGTCGACCACGAGGTCCTTGATGATCGGGAAGGCCTTCGCGCGCCACGGCTCGATCGTGACCTCGTCGCCGTCCTTGAAGTGCCGCATGTGGAGCTGGCAGACCGTAACCCCCGGCTGCTCGCCGTGGGCGACGCCGTTGACCATGAAGCCGCAGGAGCCGCAGATGCCCTCCCGGCAGTCGTGCTCGAAGGCGATGGGCTCCTCGCCCTTGGCGATCAGGTCCTGGTTGAGCACGTCGAGCATCTCGAGGAAGGACATGTGGGTGCTGACGTCCTCGAGCTCGTAGGTCGCGAAGGCGCCCGCGTCGGCCGGGTTCCTCTGCCTCCAGACATGCAGGGTCAGTTTCATTTGTAGCTCCTCTGCGTCGGATGCACCGTCTCGAAGATCAGGTCCTCGGTGTGCTGCCGCGGTGGTGCGTCCCCGCCGCCGTGCTCCCAGACCGTGACGTTGGTGAAGTTCTGGTCGTCCCGGAGCGCCTCGCCCTCCTCGGTCTGGTACTCCTCCCGGAAGTGGCCGCCGCAGGACTCGTTGCGCTGCAGGGCGTCGCGGCACATCAGCTCTGCGAGCTCGAGGTGGTCGGCAACCCGGCCGGCCTTCTCGAGCTCCTGGTTCAGGTCGGCGCCCTCCCCAGGCACCCGCACGTCGGACCAGAAGCTGTCACGCAGCGATCGGATCTTCTCGATCGCTGCCGTGAGTCCGGGCGCGGTACGCGACATGCCGCACTCGTCGAGCATCAACATGCCGAGCTCCCGGTGCAGGGAGTCGACGGTCCGCGAGCCGTTGATCGCCAGCAGCTTCGCCGTTCTCGCCTCGACCTCGGCCACCACCGAGCGGCAGACATCGTGGCCTGCGCCCACCGCCTCGAGCTTGGCCCCGGCGAGGTACTCGCCCAGGGTGTAGGGGATGATGAAGTAACCGTCGGCGAGACCCTGCATGAGGGCCGAGGCGCCCAGCCGGTTGGCGCCGTGGTCGGAGAAGTTGGCCTCGCCCAGCACGAACAGCCCGGGGATCGTGCTCATCAGGTAGTAGTCGACCCAGAGGCCGCCCATCGTGTAGTGCGGCGCCGGGTAGATCCGCATCGGCACCCGGTACGGGTTCTCGCCCGTGATCATCTGGTACATGTCGAAGAGGTTGCCGTAGCGAGCCCGGATCACGTGCTCGCCGAGGCGGCCGATGGCGTCCGCGAAGTCGAGGTAGACGCCCCGTCTGCCGGGGCCGACGCCGCGGCCCTCGTCGCAGGCCTTCTTGGCGTTGCGCGAGGCGACGTCGCGCGGCACCAGGTTGCCGAAGGAGGGGTAGATGCGCTCGAGGTAGTAGTCCCGCTCCGCCTCCGGAATGTCGCCTGGCTCCCGCTGGTCGCCCACCGCCTTCGGCACCCAGACCCGGCCGTCGTTGCGCAGGGACTCGCTCATCAGGGTGAGCTTGGACTGGTAGTCCCCGGCCTGGGGAATGCAGGTCGGGTGGATCTGGGTGTAGCAGGGGTTCGCGAAGGCCGCGCCGCGCTTGAAGGCCCGCCAGATCGCGGTCACGTTGCAGCCCTTGGCGTTGGTCGACAGGAAGTAGACGTTCGAGTAGCCGCCGGTCGCGAGCAGCACGGCGTCGCCCACGTGGCACTCGACCGCGCCGCTGACCAGATCGCGGGTGACGACGCCGCGGGCGCGACCGTCGATGACCACGAGGTCGAGCATCTCGGTCCGCGGCCGCACCGTGACGTTCCCCGCCGCCACCTGGGCGTTGAGGGATGCGTAGGCCCCGAGGAGGAGCTGCTGCCCGGTCTGGCCGCGGGCGTAGAAGGTCCGCGACACCTGGGCGCCGCCGAAGGAACGGTTGGCGAGGTAGCCGCCGTACTCGCGGGCGAAGGGGATCCCCTGGGCCACGCAGTGGTCGATGATCGCGTTCGAGACCTCGGCCAGTCGGTAGACGTTCGCCTCGCGCGACCGGTAGTCGCCGCCCTTGATGGTGTCGTAGAAGAGGCGGTAGATGGTGTCGCCGTCGTTCTGGTAGTTCTTGGCCGCGTTGATCCCGCCCTGGGCGGCGATCGAGTGCGCGCGCCGCGCGCTGTCCTGGTAGCAGAAGGCGGTCACCTTGTAGCCGAGCTCGCCGAGGGCCGCCGCCGCCGCTCCGCCGGCGAGACCGGTGCCGACGACGATGATCGAGCGCTTGCGCTTGTTGGCCGGGCTGACGAGCTTGAGGTCGTTGCGCAGTCGTGACCACTTGTCGGCGAGGGGCCCGCCCGGGACGCGTGCGTCGAGTTTCATGATCCCCACCTCCCTACCGCACCACGCCCGTCAGCACCGCGAGCGGGATCGCGATGTTGCCGGCGCCGATCAGCACCGCGAAGAGGACCGCCACGGCTCGCCGCACGAAGCCGAAGCGGGGGTGGTCCCACCCGATGGTCTGGAACAGGCTCCACAGACCGTGGTAGAGGTGGAAGGCGAGCAGCAGGTTGGCGGCGACGTAGACGAGCGCCACGACCGGCTGGCTGAAGCTCGCGATGACGTTGTGGTAGACGTCGCCCCGGATGTAGTTCGGGTGCGCCGAACCCACGGTCAGGTCGAGCAGGTGGAAGATGATGAAGAGGGCGATGATCGGCCCGCTCCACACCATCGTGCGCGCCGCGTAGTCCACGGCCGGCGGCCTGAAGACCCGATACCGGACCGGGCGCGCCGCACGGCTGCGGAGCCAGACCTGCACCGCCGCCACGATGTGCACGGCGACGCAGAAGAGCAGCACCGAGCGCACTGCCCACAGCAGGGCCTGATTGGCCTGCAGGAGCTCGGCGTAGTGGTTGAGCCGCTCGGCGCCGAGGTAGATCTGCTGGTTGCCGAGCATGTGACCGAGCACGAAGCCGAAGAGGATGATGCCGGTCACGGCCATGAGCACTTTCTTGCCGAGCGTCGAGCCCAAGAATCCCGCGGAGTGACTCATAGGTCGGTCCTGACCCCCTTTTCCTGTGCCGCCAAGGTGACGGCGGGCGCCGCGAAGGCCCGGCCGAGCCTACTCCGCTCCGGAGGAATTCTCAATCTCGCCTGCATGCGGCGGCTCCCGGCACTCGACATCGCAACAACCACCTGCCACGGATAGCAGAACTCCATACGGGCTCAGAGTTTTCCGCGTCGGCCTCGGTTTTACCGCTCCATGACTCATGGCCGCCGGGCTCTCGCGTAGAATCACCGGCGGGAGGCCTCGGAGTGGACCGAATCGGCGTCGTCGGCGCCTCGTACCGCACCGTTCACATCGATCAGCTCGCGGCGGCGGCCCTGCCCGCCGAGTTCCCGCGCGAGAAGCTGGTCGAGCTCGCCCGCCTCGCGGGCTTCACCGAGCTCGTCTACCTCGGGACCTGCAACCGGGTCGAGTTCTACTTCCGCGGCGAGTCGCGGATCCACACCAACCCGCTCCTCTTCCACCTCCGCCGCAGCCTCGCGGACCTCACCGACGGCGCCTGCCAGCTGCCGGCCGACGAGTCCCTCTACGTCCACTTCGGACGCGCGGCGGTGCACCACCTCTTCCGCGTCACGGCCGCCCTCGACTCGATGATGGTCGGCGAGGCGCAGATCACCGGCCAGGCGAAGGAGGCGCACGAGACCGCGCACCGCGTCGGTCTCCTCAACGGCATCCTCGACCAGACCTTCCACGAGGCCTTCCACCTCGCCAAGCGGATCCGCACCGAGACCGAGCTGACCCGCCGCCCGGTGTCCCTGGTGACCCTGGTCGAGCGCACTCTGCACGAGCACCTGCGGTCCTCGACCTCCCCGGTGCTCATCCTCGGCGCCGGCGAAATGGCGCAGCAGGCGTTGCGCCTGATCCGCACCGGCGACCCCGACCGACGCGTGATCGTCGCCAACCGGACTCTCGAGCGCGCGGGAGCGATGATCGCCGGCGACCCCAACGCCGCGACGATGCACCTCGAGACGGCGGTCCTCGACCCGCCTCCCGTCGGAACGGTCGTGGCCGTGACCTCCTCGCGCGAGGCCCTCCTCGACCGCGAGCGCGTGGGCTCGATCCGCGATCGCCTGCCCCGCGGCGAGGAGCTGCTGATCGTCGACCTCGCGATGCCGCCGAACGTGGTGCCCGCGGTCGGCGCGCTGGCGCGGGTGACGCTCCACGGCATCGAGGAGATGCGCGAGGAGGCGGAGCTCAACCGCCAGCGGCGCCTCGAGGAGATGGATCGCTGCGAGCACCTCGTCGAGCACCAGCTGACGATCCTCCGCCGGCACCTCCTCGACCGCGCGCTGTCTCCCGCCGCGCGCAGCCTCCAGCAGAGCTTCAAGGAGATGGCCGGCAGGGCCGTCCGCCACAGCCTCGCCAAGGACCTCGGCCACCTCGGAGAGGCGGACCGCAAGGCGGTCGAGAAGATGGCGAACGCGCTCGCGAAGCGGCTGGTGCAGGTTCCGCTCAAGGGCCTCAAGGGCGCGGCATGGCACCACTCGAGCGCGGTGATCGACGGCTTCCTGCGCGGCCTCGAG
>JALOKS010000072.1 GCA_025456385.1 Thermoanaerobaculales bacterium
CCACCTCGACCCGGCGCACCGCGCCGTCCGGGCCGAGCACCACCAGCACCGTCTCCGGCAGGGTGCGGACGACGTGGGTGTCGAGGTAGGCGCAGCCGAGTTCCGCCCCGTCGGCGCCCCGCGCGACGAATCGCGTCACCAGCGCGCTCCCCGGCGTGCTGCCGGCGAGCTCGGCCACGGCGCGCAGCTGCCCGTCGGTCAGGAACAGAGTTTCGCGGACGACGGCGGCACCGGGAAAGGCGAGGGCGAGGGCTTCGTCGACGGTCGTCAGCACCGTCGCCGGCGCCGGAACGGCCGCCGCCACGAGCAGGGCACAGGTGCAGCTGAGGAGGCTCGGGCGCCGCACGCCGTCCTCAGAAGATGTAGCCGAGCGAGAGGTTGAAGCGGTCGACCCCGGTGCCGGCGCGGTTGTCGATGTTCACGTACTCGCCCTTGAAGATGAGCTGCGCGAGCGGCTGGTAGGCGAGCCCGAGCGTCAGATGCTTCTGATCGTTGGCGGGATTCGCGCCGAAGCCCTCGGGCACCTCCTCCTGGGTGTTGACACGCTCCCACCGCAGGTACGGGGTCAGGGCGCTCGGCCCGCCGCCGGCCAGAACATCGTAACCCGCCTGGAGGTAGGCGCCCTCGAGCACCTCGCCCACCGAGGCGCCGCCCTGGTAGCCGAGCGCGGCGTTGAGGCGGGCGACGTCGTCGAGCTCGGCGCGGGCCCACAGGCCCCGCAGCTCGAGGCCGCGGTAGCGGTACTCGGCGTGGAGGTCGACGATCCGGGTGCCGACAGCGATCGGCGCCCCACTCGGATCGACCAGCTCCTGACCGGAGTCCCCGAGGTAGAAGGCGAGGCCGGCGGTCAGGCCGGGCAGGCCGCTGAAATCGACGCGGCCGACCCAGGCGAGGTCCTCGGCCTTGGCGCGGGCCCCCTTCTGGCGGCCGCCCCGGAGCCCGCCGGCGCTGAAGCCCGATGCGTCGAGGCCGTTGACGAGGTAGCTGCGGTAGTCGAAGGCGCCGAGCGAGCCCCAGACGCCGATCCCGTTCTCGCGCCAGGTCGTCGGGATGAGCACCTGCTCGGTGCGCGGTCGGGTCGCGCCCAGGAAGACGGTCGGCTCGTGGAGCTCGTTGAGCCAGCCCATGGGCAGCAGCACGAGGCCCGCGCGCAGGTTGAGCTCGGGCCGGACGAGGTGGTCGAGGTAGGCGAACTCGACCGAGACCTCGCCCCCCTCCGAGGTCGACGCGTGCTCGTACTCGATCTCGGTGTTGAGCAGCCAGCGCTCCGAGAACTTGGTGCCGAAGTAGAAGACCGCGCGCAGGAAGTCCGCCTGGTCGACCGCGCCGCTCGCGCTGCCGTCGTCCCGGCGGTCGTCGAGCACCTCGAGCAGCGCCTCGCCGTAGCCGCCGATCGAGACCCCGCGGTCGCTGCGGTAGACCTTCGCCGCCGCCGGGCCGAGCCCGTACGGCCTCCCGTCGCCGGCCTCCGGCGGCGCCGCGGCGGCGTCGCCGAGCTTGAGGTCCTCCACCTCCTCGGCGAGCACGCCGAGCCGGCGCTCGATCTCGGCGAGCCGCTCCTCCGCGAGGCCGAGCTCGCGCAGCTCGGCCATCGCCGCGCGGAGCTCGGCGAGCTCGCGCTCGACGCGCTGAAGGCGCTCCTCGTCTGATGCCGCCGCAGCGGCCGGCACGGCGAGGGCCAGCGCGCCGAGCACGATCACGACCCGAGCCACGTCCCTTGTCCTCATCGCGTCTCCCTCGGCGCCGGTCGGCCTGGCGCGCTCCTCCGCACCCACTCGGCGGGCGAAGCTCCGAGTGCGCGGTCGCCGTCCCAGGTCGCCCGCAGTCGAAGCCCCGCCCCCTCGCGCACCACGAACAACGCCTCGACCTCCTGCCGTCCCGACGCCCAGGCCAGCCCGCGCTCCGGTCCCATCACATAGAGCGCGGTCGCCAGGCAGTCGGCCGCCACCGGATCGGCCGCCCACACGGTCACTCCTCCCCAGTCGGCGACCGGTCGGCCGCTCGCCGGGTCGAGGATGTGGCCGACGGCCACGCCGCCGACCCGCAGGCCGCGCTCCGAGTTGCCCGAGCTCGCGAGTGAGCCTGCACGCAGTCGCAGCTCGGCCACCGTGCGCTGCCGGTCCGCCGGGTGGGCGACGGCGACCCCCCGGTCCGCGCAGCGGCCCGCCAGCAGGACCTGCCCGCCGAGGTCGAGCCAGACGCAGCGCGCTCCGGCGGTGACGGCCGCACTCCCCGCTTCGGCGAGCGCGACGCCCTTGCCGAAGCCGCCCTCCTCGATGCCGAAGCCGGCGGCGAGCCGTCGCGCGCGGCCGCCACCGAGCTCGAGGAGCTCGAGGCCCGAGGCCTCCCGCGCCGCCGCGAGGCGCGCCGCATCCGGGACGCGGCCGCCCTCGCGCAGCCCCCAGGCCGCGACCAACGCCGCGAGGCCGGGCTCGAAGGCGCCGCCGGTCTCGCGCCGCCACCACGCCGCCGCGCGGAGGTCGCGCTCGAGCTCCGGCGAGAGCCCGAACCAGGCTCCCTCCGGGCTCGGCCTCGACCTCGATCGCCACCCGCGTGCCCATCGCCAGGGCCTCCCGCCGCAGGGTCACCGGCGCGGCGGCCACGCCGCCGGCAGCCGTCGCGGCGAGTGCCGCGGCCACGAGCCGGCGCGCAGCGGCCACGAGCCGGCGCGCAGACGCCGCCGTCGTCCGCCGGAGGAACCGATCTCGACGCGGGCGGGAGCCGGCACGATTCCGAGAGGAAAACACGGACTCGGTCGCGTGTAGTTTCATAAGCCGATGCATTTTAAACTACTTACATTGATTTCGTCAAAGCCGATTCTCCCTTCGACACAGGACGGATCGTCTCAACACCGGGGGCTCGGAATAGACCAGGAATCGTTTTTGATACGTTCTCCAGCGCATCCGACGCCAGCGAGGTGAGCCACGCCATGGTCGAGGCCCAGAGCATCGTCGTCCCGCCACGCCCCGAGATCGCCGCCGGCGCGCGCATCGGCTCGATGGCCGAGTACGAGCGCCTGTACCGGCTTTCGCTCGACGACCCGGAGACCTTCTGGGCGCGGCAGGGCGAGCGCCTGACCTGGTTCCATCCCTGGGACGTGGTTTTCGACCACGACTACGCCAACACCGACTTCGGCTGGTACCTCGGCGGCCGCCTCAACGCCTGCTACAACTGCGTCGACCGCCACCTCGCCGCGCGCGGCAACCAGGACGCCATCATCTGGGCCAAGGACGAGCCCGGGGAGTACGAGCGCATCAGCTACCGCCGCCTGAAGCACGAGGTGAGCCGGGTCGCGAACGTCCTCCGCGCGCACGGCGTGCGCCGCGGCGACCGGGTGTGCGTCTACATGCCGATGATCCCGGAGCTCGCCTACACCATGCTCGCGTGCGCCCGCATCGGCGCCGTGCACTCGATCATCTTCGGCGGTTTCAGCTCGGAGGCGATCCGCGACCGCATCATCGACGCCGGCGCGCGGCTGGTGGTGACCGCCAACGAGGGCCTCCGCGGCGGCCGCCGCCTCCGCCTCAAGGAGACCGTCGACCGCGCCGTCGACGGCCTCGACCAGGTACGGACGGTGCTGGTCGCCCGCCGCACCGAGGCCGAGGTGCCGATGCGGCCGGGCCGCGACCACTGGTTGGACGCCGAGTGCCGCACGCAGCGTTCGACCTGCACCTACGAGTGGATGGGCGCCGAGGACCCGCTCTTCATCCTCTACACCTCCGGCTCGACCGGCAAGCCCAAGGGCGTCCTCCACACCACCGGCGGATATCTGGTGTACGCGGCGATGACCCACGAGCTGGTTTTCGACCACCGGCCGGGCGACGTCCACTTCTGCGCCGCCGACGTCGGCTGGATCACCGGCCACAGCTACATCATCTACGGCCCGCTCGCCAACGGCGCGACGACGGTGATGTTCGAGTCACTGCCGACCTACCCGGACCCGGGGCGCTACTGGCAGGCCGTCGACGACCTCGGCGTGACCACCTTCTACACCGCGCCGACCGCCCTGCGCGCCGTCGCCCGCGCCGGCGACGCACCGGTCCGCGCGCACTCACGGCGCAGCCTGCGCGTGCTCGGCACCGTCGGCGAGCCCATCAACCCGGACACCTGGCGCTGGTACCACGACGTCGTCGGCGAGGCCCGCTGCGCGGTCGTCGACACCTGGTGGCAGACCGAGACCGGCGGCGTCCTGATCACCCCGCTGCCCGGCGTCACGCCGCTCAAACCGGGCTCCGCCACCCTGCCCTTCTTCGGCGTGCAGCCGGTGCTGGTCGACGACGAGGGGACGGTGCTCGAGGGGAGAGGCGTCAGCGGCAACCTCTGCCTCTCCAGGACCTGGCCGGGCCAGGCGCGTACGGTGTGGGGCGACCACGAGCGCTTCCGCGAGACCTACTTCACGCGCTTCCCGGGCCTCTACTTCACGGGCGACGGCTGCCGGCGGGACGAGGACGGCTACTACTGGATCACCGGCCGCGTCGACGACGTCATCAACGTCGCCGGCCACCGCCTCGGCACCGCCGAGATCGAGAGCGCGCTGGTGGCCCACGAAGCGGTCGCCGAGGCGGCCGTGGTCGGCTTCCCGCACGAGATCAAGGGCCAGGGCATCTTCGCCTTCGTGATCCTGACCATGGAGGCCGAGCAGGCCGACCCGAGGCAGCTCCAGGGAGCGCTCATCGAGCAGGTGCGGCGCGTGATCGGACCCGTCGCCAGCCCGGACGCCGTCCTGATCTCGCCGGGACTGCCCAAGACCCGCTCCGGCAAGATCATGCGCCGCGTTCTGCGCCAGATCGCCGCCGGCGAGTACGACGACCTCGGCAACCTCAGCACCCTCGCCGAGCCCGCGGTGGTCGAGGGGCTGATCGCGGCCCACCGGGAGATGGCCGCGACCCTGGCGCCGGACCCTCCGCCGGAAGTCTCCTGAGACGTCGCCGCTGCGGGTGACGAGGCCCGCCGGCTCGGGTTACGATGGGTCTGGCGCGCTGCCCGGCCGCGGCGGCGGTGACCCTGGAGGGAGGGCCCTCGTGGCGGATTCCGGCCGACGTCCGAGCTTCGATGACGTGCCGAGCTTCGCGGCGGCCTTCGAGCGCCCGAGCCTCGGCGACTGGGAGGCCGCCGCACGCCGCTCCCTCGGCCTTCGCACCCTGGAGTCGCTGACGGTCGAGGGCCTCGCAGGCCTCGCGGTCTCGCCGCTCTACACAGCCGACGACCTGCCCCGCGGACCGTTGCCCGCCGTGCTCCGCGAGCGGGCCTCCTGGGAGGCCTGCTGCACCGTCGACCTGCGCGAGCCCGAGGCCGCGATCCGCGAGACGATGGCCGCGGTGAGCGGCGGCGCAGCCTCCTTCTGGTTCGCTGTCGACCGCCGCTCGAGCTCGTGGTCGCGGCTGACCGCGGCGGTGCTCGCCGAGCTCCTCGAGGCCACCGGCGGCGCACCGGTGTACCTCGACGGCCGCGCGGTGACCCCGGCCCTGGCGGCTGTGATGGGAGCGGCGCTCCGGCGCCGCGGCGCCGCGGCGGCGGACCTGCGCGGCGGCTTCGATTTCGACCCGCTCGGCACCCTGGCCGCGAACGGGACGATGCCGTGGGACCTCGAGTCCTGCCACCAGCTGATGGCCGACATGGTGCGCTGGGCCGAGGAGCACACCGCCGGGATGCGGGCCTTCGCGGTGTCCACCCTGCCCTACGCGAAGGCCGGCGCCGACGCGGTGCAGGAGCTCGCCCTGGCGATGGCCACCGCCGTCGAGTACCTGCGGCGGCTCGAGCGCGCGGGGGTGCCGCCCGAGCCGGCCTGCCGGCGCCTGCGCCTGGTGATGCCCGTCGGACGCGACCTCTTCATGGAAACCGCGAAGCTGCGCGCCGCGCGCCTGCTGTGGGCGAACGTCGCCCGCGCCTGCGGCGCCGGGCCCGAGAGCCGCCGCCTGCCGCTGCACGCCGTGAGCTCTCCGGTCACCCTCACCACCCGCGACCCGTGGGTCAACGTGCTCCGCGGGACGGCGCAGGCCTACGCCGCGGTGGTCGGCGGCGCCGATGTCCTGACCGTGCTGCCTTTCGACTCGGCGGTCCGCCGCCCGGACGCGCTCGCCCGCCGTCTCGCCCTCAACACCCACAACATCCTGCGCGAGGAGTGCCGCCTCGACCAGGTGGCGGACCCCGCTCACGGCAGCTACTTCGTGGAACGGCTCACCCACGACCTCGCGGCCGCGGCCTGGGCGAGGTTCCAGCGCCTGGAGGCGGCCGGCGGCATGGCGCAGCAGCTGCAGTCCGGCGCCGTCGCCCGCGAGCTCGCGGAGTCCCTGGCCCGGCGGCGGCAGGCGATCGCCACCCGCCGTGACCCGATCACCGGCGTCAGCTCCTTCCCGAACCTCGACGAGGGGCCGCTCGAGCGGCGCCGCAGGCGGCGGGGGGCGCGGCCGCTGCCGGACGACGAGTCGACTGCGGTCCGGCGCGCTCTCGGCAGCCCGACCGCGACCTTCGCCGAAGGCATCGAGGACGCCGCCGAGGGGATCTCCGTGCGCGACCTGCTCGAGCTCTTCCCGGGCCACGGCGAGCCGGCGGAGATGGCCGCCCTCGCGGCGGCCCGCGACGCGGAGCCCTTCGAGCGCCTGCGTGACGCCTCCGACCGCCAGCTCGAACGGAGCGGCGCGCGGCCGCACGCCTTCCTCGCCGTTCTCGGCCACTCCGCCGAACGGCGCGCCGCGGTCGCCGCGGTCGCCGGCCTGCTGGCCGCCGGCGGAATCACCACGGTTCGCGGTGAAGGCCTCGAGGGCGCCGCCGACGCGGTCGCCGCGTTCGCGGCGAGCGGCAGTCGCTGTGCGGTGATCTGCGCCCCGGACGAGGCGGTCCCCGAGCTCGCACGGGAACTCAAGGCCCACGGCGCCCTGCGGGTGCTGGTGGGCGCACGTCCGACCGCAGGGGAGCCGTCGTGGCGGTCCGCCGGGGTCGACGGCTTCATCCACCCGACGGCCGACGCCCTGCTGCTGCTCAGCGACCTGCTCGAGATCGAGGGGGTGCGCCGTGATTGACTCGCGGATCCCCGACTTCAGCAACCTCCCACTGCAGCCGACCGAGCTGCCGGCAGCCCCGGCGGCCGGCGGACGCCCCGTCACCACCCCGGAGGGCATCACCCTGCCGCAGCGCGCCAGCGAAGCCGACATCCGCTCGGTGGACCACCTCCACACCCTTCCCGGCCTGCCGCCTTTCCTGCGCGGTCCCTACCCGACCATGTACGCCGCCCAGCCGTGGACGATCCGCCAGTATGCCGGCTTCTCCACGGCCGAGGACTCGAACGCCTTCTACCGTCGCAACCTCGCCGCCGGGCAGAAGGGTCTGTCGATCGCCTTCGACCTGCCGACCCACCGCGGCTACGACTCCGACAACCCGCGCGTCCGCGGCGACGTGGGCATGGCCGGGGTGGCGGTCGACTCCATCCTCGACATGCGGATCCTCTTCGACGGCATCCCCCTCGACCGGGTCAGCGTGTCGATGACCATGAACGGCGCGGTGCTGCCGGTGATGGCGCTCTTCATCGTCGCCGCCGAGGAGCAGGGGGTGCGGGCGGAGGCCCTCACCGGGACCATCCAGAACGACATCCTCAAGGAGTTCATGGTCCGCAACACCTACATCTACCCTCCCGAGCCGTCGATGCGGATCATCGCCGACATCTTCCGCTACGCCGCCACGAGGATGCCGCGCTTCAACTCGATCTCGGTCAGCGGCTACCACATGCAGGAGGCGGGGGCGACCTCCGACCTCGAGCTCGCCTACACCCTCGCCGACGGCATCGAGTACGTACGCACCGGCATCGCCGCGGGGCTCGCGGTCGACGACTTCGCGCCGCGCATCTCCTTCTTCTTCGCCATCGGCATGAACCACTTCATGGAGATCGCCAAGCTGCGGGCGGCGCGCCTGCTGTGGGCCGAGATCATGCGCCGCTTCGGCGCCGCCGACCCGCGCTCGCTGGCCCTGCGCACCCACTGCCAGACCTCGGGCTGGAGCCTGACGGCGCAGGACCCCCACAACAACATCGTCCGCACCTCGGTCGAGGCTCTCGCCGCGGCCTTCGGTCACACCCAGTCGCTGCACACCAACTCTCTCGACGAGGCGCTCGCGCTGCCGACCGACTTCTCGGCCCGCATCGCCCGCAACACCCAGATCCAGCTCCAGGAGGAGACCGGGATCTGTCGGGTCGCCGATCCCTGGGGAGGCTCCTACTTCGTCGAGCGCCTGACCTACGACCTCGCGCGTCGGGCCTGGGAGCACATCCGCGAGGTCGAGCGCCTCGGCGGTATGGCGAAGGCCATCGCGGAGGGCCTGCCCAAGCGGCGCATCGAGGAGGCCGCCGCGCGGACCCAGGCGCGGATCGACTCCGGGCGCCAGACCATCGTCGGCCTCAACCGCTTCCGGTCCGCCGACGAGAGCGAGATCGAGGTCCTGAAGGTCGACAACAGCGCCGTCTACCAGGCCCAGGTGGCCCGGCTCGCGAAGCTGCGTGCCGAGCGCGACAACGGGCTCGCGGCGGGCCGGCTGGGCGAGCTCGAGCGCTGCGCCGCCCGCGGCGAGGGCAACCTCCTCGACGCGGCTGTCGAGGCCGCGCGCGCGGGCGCCACCGTGGGCGAGATCTCGGACGCCCTGGAGCGGGTTTTCGGCCGCCACCGCGCGACCATCCAGGCGATCGCCGGCGTCTACGCGGCCGAGATGGGGGACAGCATGGAGGACGTCACGCGCGCGCGCGCCATGGCCGACGCCTTCGCCGGACGCGACGGGCGCCGGCCGCGCATCCTGGTCGCCAAGGTCGGCCAGGACGGCCACGACCGCGGCCAGAAGGTGATCGCCACGGCCTTCGCCGACCTCGGCTTCGACGTCGACATCGGCCCCATGTTCACGACACCGCAGGAGACCGCCCGCCAGGCGGTCGAGAACGACGTGCACGTGGTCGGCGTCTCGTCCCTCGCCGCCGCCCACCTGACCCTCGTGCCCGCGCTGCGCGACGAGCTGGCGAGGCTCGGCCGCGCGGACATCCTGATCGTCGTCGGCGGGGTGGTGCCGCCCCAGGACTACGAGGCGCTGCGGGCCGCGGGCGCGGCCTTCATCTTCGGCCCGGGCACGAACATCCCGGCCGCGGCGATCGAGCTGCTCGCCGAGCTCGACCGCAGGCTCGGGGTGCGCTAGCCGCTCACGGCAGGAGCTCGGACGACACCAGCCACGGGTGGCTGAACCAGTGGAAGCGGTAGCCTCGCGCCGCAGGCGCGGTGCAGTTGACGCGCGCGCGCCCCTCCGTCAGCTCCGTGGGGGGAACCACGGCGAAGCGTCGCCCCGGCTCGAGCCACTCGAGCTCCACCTCGCCCTGCCCCCCGACGAAGCACCGCAGGCGCTCCAGACGGGCGTCGGTCGCGCCCAGGGTGACCTCGACCCGCGGCCGTCGCGAGCTCGTCACGGGGTCCCAGGGCTTCACCGCGACGATTGGCAGCGGCCTCGTCGCGACCTTGAGCGCGAAGTCGTCGATGCCGGCGAAGGTTCCGGCCATCGAGTAGCGGGGCAGCGCCCGTCGGTCGCTCCCGCGCCCGACCGCGCCCGAGTGCTGCCCGAAGGCGACATAGCCGAGCTCCGTCACCAGATCCGCGACGCTCCGGTCGTACTCCCCGTTGGGGTACGCGAGCACGCCCTCGAGGGGGTGGAGCTCGTCCTGCAGCCGCGCCTGCGCCCTCTCGATCTCTCCCCGCACCCGCACCATGCGGTCCATCTCGCTCGCCACGCCGGGCCGGTGGACGAAGGAGAGGTGGCTCGCGCCGCGGTTGGCGAAGGTCGCCCCCTGCTCCTCCATCTCCCGCATCTGGCTCCAGGACATGTAGCCCGGGTGGCGGGCGTCCACGAAGTCGGTCGCGACGAAAACCGTGTAGGGATAGCCGCGGGCAGCCAGGCGGGGGTGCGCCTGTGTGGCGGCCGAGAGGTAGGCGTCCTCGACCGTGATCGCCACCGCTCGTTCCGGGAGCTCGCCCCGGCCCTCGACGGCGGCCACCACCTCGGACAGTGGGACCACAGTGTACCCGTTGTCCGCGAGGTAGGCGAGGTGGCCTTCGAACTGCTCGACGCTGACGCTGGTCGACGGGTGGCCGACCTCGCCGAAACGGTGGTACATCATCACCACGGCCTCGTCGGCGGCGGCCGAGAAGCCCGCGGCGAGCAGGACGCACGGCGCGAGGGCGGCGAGCCGCAGCAGCTCAGTCGACACCCTCACCCTCCGAAATCACATGGACGGGTGGACGGTCTCCGGCGCCCGGCACCGCGGCGCCGGAGCCGACCGCCACGCGCAGGATCAGCGGTTCTCGTGAGCTCGGTTCAAGCATCAAACAGGGTTCTCCTCCGGACGCCTTCGATCATATCAGCCTTGCGGATCGTCGTTGCCGTCCCGGCGACGGCGGCACGGGCGCCGGTGGCGGCCTGCGGCCGGCCCACGTATGATCGGCCGGCCGGCGCTCCCGGCGAGGGCTGAAAGTGACGCGATGCAGATCCTGACCCCGGACAACGAAACGCTCCTGCGCGGCATCCGCGCCGGCGACCGGGCCCTGCTCGGGCGCGCGCTGACCCTCGTCGAGTCGAACCTCGGCGAGGACCGCCGCCGCGCCCAGGAGCTCCTGAACGCCCTGCTGCCAGGCACCGGCGGCGCCCGCCGCATCGGCATCTCCGGGGTCCCCGGCGTCGGCAAGAGCACCTTCATTGAAACCCTCGGCTGCCGCCTGCTCGGGCTGGGCCACCGCGTGGCCGTCCTCGCCGTGGACCCCTCCTCGACCGTGTCCCGGGGCTCGATCCTCGGCGACAAGACGCGGATGGAGCGGCTGGCGGCGGCCGATGCCGCCTTCATCCGCCCCTCGCCGACCGCAGGCTCTCTCGGCGGCGTCGCGCGCAAGACCCGGGAGTCCATCCTGGTCTGCGAGGCCGCGGGCTACGACGTTGTCATCGTCGAGACGGTCGGCGTCGGGCAGTCCGAGGTGGCGGTCGCCGACATGGTGGACTGCCTGCTGCTGCTGATGCTGACCGGCGCCGGCGACGAGCTGCAGGGCATCAAGCGCGGCATCCTCGAGCTTGCCGACGTGATCGCGGTCAACAAGGCCGACGAGGCCAACCTGGCGGCGGCGGAGCACCTGTGCGCGGAGCTCGGGCGCGCGCTCGAGCTGCTGCGGTCGGCCGGCGACGACGGCTGGCGGCCGCGGGTGGTGGCCACCTCGGGGCGGACCGGCGCCGGCCTCGACGAGCTGTGGGCGATCGTCGAAGCCCATCGCGCGCAGCTCGCGGCGAGCGGCGAGCTCGGGCGCCGGCGGCGGCGGCAGCTCCTCGGCTGGATGTGGTCCCTCGTCGACGAGGGCCTGCGCGCCGCGGTCCGCGAGCACCCGGGCGTCGCGGCCTCACTGGCCGAGCTCGAGGACGCCGTGCTCGCGGGCCGCACCACCCCCACCACGGCCGCGGAACGGATCCTCGAGACGCTGAGGCTGCCCGCTGAGCGGCGGTGATTCCCGGCGGGGGCCTCGGCCGCCCCCGATCGCTACCACGGGTTGTACTGGAGTCTGAGCACGACGATGTTGGCGGAGCCGCGGTCCTCCGGCTGGGCGTGGATGTAGTTCAGCCCGATGCGGGCGGTGGCGTTGACGTACCAGTTGAGGGCGATGCCGAGGTCGCGCAGCTCGCCGCCTTCGATCAGACCGTCGTCGAGGTCGACCCGGGAGATCCGCCCCGCGACCTCCCATGCGCCGCTGTGGCGCCTCCTGAAAGGGCTTCCATTCGCGTACTTGGTGAGCGGCCGCACCCGATCGAAGGTGCCGCTGTTGGCGCGGTAGGGTCGGCTTTCGCCGGTGAGAAACCACCCGACCTGGATGTACGAGCCGTGGAACAGCGGATCGCCCGCTCCTTCAGCCGAGACGTCGGTCAGGATGTGCTCGGCGGTCGCCCACAGCGGCCCCTTCACGGCGGCCAGCTCCGCGCCGAGCAGGCGCACCCTACCGGCTGAGATCTGGCCCGTGTCGACCAGGTGGCCGACGTACCTCGCCTCCGGCCGCGACCGGTACTGGATGTTCCCGCCGGTCGGTGACCGAGAGCTCGCGGAGAGCCCGACGTGGAAGAGCGTGCGTCCCTCATCGCGGTACACCGGCCGCCAGGTGACGCGTCCGGTCAGCGAGAGCTGCGAGGTGCTCGCGTTCTGGTCGGTGCTCTTGCCGACAGAGAACAGGCCCACCGCCCAGGTGAACCAGCCGCGCCGACCGGAGTCGTGCACCATCGCCCCGATGTTGGAACCGGGCGAGAAGGTCTGCACCGGAAGCGACCTCTCGAGGAAGGAGGTGTTGTACCCGCTCGTCTGGCGCTCGAGGCTGACGGGTTCGCTGATGAAGCCCAGCCGGAGCTTGCCCAGGTAGTGGCCCCACACCTCGAGCCCGCCCTTGGAGCCTTCGATCCACGCGCTGTCGACCCCCCAGTCGGCGCCGAAGTCGAATGC
>JALOKS010000344.1 GCA_025456385.1 Thermoanaerobaculales bacterium
CCTCCAGCGACCCAGCCGGCGACCGAGGCTCGCGAACACGCCGGAGTCGGCGCTGCGCGCCGACTCGATGCTGGTTTCGCTGCGCGACTCGGCCACTTCCCCCGCGAGGTCGAAGGTGGTGTACTCGTTGACAGCCTCGAGGCCGTAGCGGCCGTTGAGGTCGAGGCCGACGACCAGCCGCCACTCGCCCAGGGAGCGCTCGGCGTCGGCGCGCAGGGAGTAGTCCGTGGCGTCCACCCGCGACTCGGCGAGGTCGCGAGGGGTCGTGGCGGTGGCGAAGCGGTCCTTGGCGAGGACCACGAGGTAGTCGCTCCACGAGAGGCTGAGGCCGAGCCGGCTCCACGAGCCGGGCCCCGGCCGCTCGAAGCCGAGGCTCAGCCGGTCGGAGCTCTCGGTCGGGTAGGAGGTGCGGCGCACCGCCGAGTCCGGAGCCGGCTTGCCGGCGTCGCGAGCTTCGTCGGTCCTCCAGAGGACGTGCACCACCCCTCCGAGCGCGAGCGCCTGGTAGCCGACGCGGAAGCCGAAGAGCCGCGAGCCCGAGTCGAGGACCTCCCCGTCGGGGCTCGAGTAGTCGCCCCAGTCGCGGAAGTGAGTGCCGAGGAGGATCCCGCCTCCGAGGAGGCCGGTGTTGAACTCCGCGGCCGCGCCCAGCTCGTCGATGCCGGTGCCGCCGACGAGGCTCCAGCGCAGCTCCTGCACGCCGCTCGGATCCGGCATCCGGGTCCGGGACCGGATCACGCCGCCGAAGGCGTCCGAGCCGTAGGCCACCGAGCCCGGCCCGCGCACGACCTCGACCTCGTCGATGGTCTCGGGGTCGAGGAAGCTCGCCGAGGGCCCGGCGCGGCGCTCGGCGCGCACGCGTCCGTCGTCGAGCAGGAGCAGCGTGCGGTGCTGCGGCATGCCGCGCAGGCTCGGCACCGCCGCCGGGCCGTCGCCTCCGACCTCGGACCCGGGCAGGTTCTCGAGGCTCTCGTACAGCCTGCTCGGCAGCCGCTGCTCGAGGTCGCCGCGGCCCATGACCGTCGCCGCCGACGCCGGCGCCAGCTCGAGATCGGGGACCACGCCGCTGACCACGGTCACGGTCTCGCCGGCCGGCGCGACCCGGACCTCGAGCGGGCCTGCAGCCGGCAGCTCGAGAATGGTGACCGGCCGCAGCGCCACCCCGTCTGGGCGCGCGACGAAGAGCACGAAGGGCGGCTGCGGCGGGGACGGGAGCTCGAAGCGGCCCTGCCCGTCGGCCAGTAGGGTTTCGCCGCGGTCGACCACCAGGATGCGGGCGCCGGCCAGGGGCTCCCCGTCCGGCATCACGACCCGGCCCTCGATGGCCGCCGCCACCGCCGCCTGGACGAAGCCGAGGCAGGCCGCCACCACCATCGAACGCGCGCGGACCACGACCACCCTCCTCCTCAGCTCGCCACGAGCGCCAGCAGCTCGTCGACCATGCCCAGGGTCATGCCCCAGATCAGATGGCCGCGGAAACGATAGCAGGGCAGCTCGAGCTCGAGGCCCTCGCGCCGGTACGGCATCGTGCCGCGGTTCGCGCGGTCGAGCAGGAAGGTCACCGGCACCCACACCACCGCGTCGACCTCGTGGTTGGTCGCGAGCGGCTCCGACCTCTCGACGGCGAACACGAACGGGCAGATGACCATCCGGAGCGGGCGGCCGCGGCCGATCGCACGCAGCTCCGACAGCCGGCCGATCCGCTCGCGCGCGGGGTCGAGGTCGAGCCCGACCTCCTCCCGGGTCTCGCGCAGGGCGGCGGCGAGCGGGTCGGCGTCGCCCGGATCGACGCGGCCGCCGGGGAAGGCCATGTGGCCCGCCCACGGGTCGTCGGGCCGTTCGGCGCGCTGGATGAAGAGCAGCTCGGCGCCGTCCCGGCCCGGCCGCAGGATTGCCGCGACCGCGGCCTGCGTCATCCCCTCCTCGAGCACGACCTCCCGTGGCCGGTGGCCGGCGAGGGCGGCACGGAAGTCGGCGGTCGTCGGCGCGGGCGTCATCGGGTCAGTGCCCCCCGGGGGCGTTGCGGACGGCGGCGCGCACGAAGTTGAGGCGGGAGAACTCGGACGAGGTGAGCGCCTCGAAGAAGCGGTCCTTGGCGCCTCCGCGCGGGAAGACCCGCCGCACGACCTCGCGCCAGGGGAGGCCCCGCTCGGCCAGCTCGACCGACAACCTCGCCGCCTCCTCGATCCGCCTCGCCTTGACCTCGAGGACCGGCGCCGGGCGCTCGAGGATGAGGCCGTGGCCGCTGAGCATCCGCCGCGGCGCGAGGGCGGCGACGCGGCGCAGCGAGGCGGCCTCCTGCCAGGGGTCGCCCCAGATCAGGACCGCCGTCGCCCCGGGCGACACGAAGAGGTCGCCGGTGAAGACGTCGCCGGTCGAGGGCTCGAAGAGCGCCACCTGGGTCCGCGAGTGCCCCGGGGCCGCCACCGCTGCCAGCCGGCGGCCTCCGACGTCGATGATCTCCGGCATCTCCACCGGCGCGAAAGGCTCGACGGGGCCCCACCAGAACCGCCGGTAGGGCGCGAGGCTGCGCACCCCTTCCTCCCACAGCCCTGCCGCATCGCGGAGGTAGACCTGGCAGCCCCTGGACGCGGCGATCGCGGCCGCGTTGCCGCTGTGGTCCTCGTGGTTGTGGGTGCAGCAGACGGCGTCGATCCGGCGACCGGCCAACGCGGCCAGCAGCGGCTCGCGGACGTAGGCGAAGCCGGTGTCGATGAGGATCGGACCGAGGAGATAGGCGCTGACGTCGATGCCGAGCATCCTGGTGCCGAGCGTCCGCATGCGCAGGTGCGTCACCCCGGCGCCGATCTCCTCGAGCGTCACCCGCGCCCGCTGCGCCCTCCCCCAGGCTCTCCGGATCCGATCATGCCGCACCTCGGCATTGTAGCTGAGCGAGCCGACGCGGGCGCCGAGCCGCCCCGGTTCCCAGCGTCGCTCGGGATGACGGCCTCCGCCCCTCCGCTCCTTTTCCCCTCCGCCCCTCTGCTCCTCTGCCCCTCCGCCCCTCTGCCCCTCCGCCCCAGATGACGCCCCGAAGGTGCCGGGCCGATGCCGCCCGGCAGTTGCCCCCGCCCTGGAGCTGGGCGAAGATCACGGCGGATGCGCGGGGCCGGACCGCACGCCGAGGCCCGCCAGCCGCGAAAGGAATTCACGATGAACTCCACCTCCATCCTGATGATCCTCGCCGGTCTCGTGGTCGGCGTCGGCGCCTCCTTCAGCGGGCTCGGCGGCGGCTTCCTGATGGTGCCGCTGCTGCTGCTGCTGGGCTACGCGGTCGGCACCTCCTTCCTCGCCATCCTGGTGATCTCGATCTCGGCCCTGGTCGCCCACAACAAGCTCGCCAACGTGGACTACCGGATCGGCATCCTGCTCGGCGTCGGCGGCGTGGTCGGCGCCCAGGTCGGCGCGCGGCTGGTCGAGCACGTCTCCACGGCGAGCTTCAAGCGCATCTTCGCCGGCATCCTCGTCGGCCTCGCGGCCTATCTGTTCTTCCAGAAGTAGGAGGTGCATGATGATGACCGAGTCCGCGACGCAGGCACTCTCGATCCTCCGCGATGGCTCGCTCTTCCAGTGGTACCTGATCCCGATCTTCGCCCTCGTCGTCTACGTGTACGCGGTCGAGATCGAGCGCCGCAATTGGAACCTCGTGTTTGCCGGGCTCGCCTTCTGGGGTATGGACTGGATCAATGAGATCTGGAACTCGCTGGTCCTCCACGTCTCGGGCTATGCCCCGATGTGGGGCGCGCCGGGCAAGACGGCTTTCCTCATCCTGGTTGGCCTCAATATCGAGATCATGTTCATGTTCGCCATCGCCGGCATTGCCTTCGGGAAGATGCTCCCACAGGAGCGGCGGCTGCGGATTCTCGGCGTTCCCAACCGGATCTTCCTCGCAGTGGTGAACTCGGCCTTCTGCGTGATCGTCGAGATCTGGTTGAACTCGGTCGGCGCGCTGACCTGGGACTGGTCGTTCTGGAGCGCCCGCTCGCCGGTCCCGATCTTTCTCTTCGGCTACCTCCACTTCTTCCTGATCTCCTACTGGGTTCACGACATGAAGACGGTGCGGGCCAAGGCCGCCAC
>JALOKS010000345.1 GCA_025456385.1 Thermoanaerobaculales bacterium
CGTGTCGGCGACGTAGCGCGCCGTCGAGGCGAGCAGGTCCCCCTCCTCCTCCAGGATGTCCCAGCCTCGGCTGTAGATCGAGTAGATCACGTCGAGAGGATTGCGGATAATAAAGATAAAGCGGGCGCCGGGCCCGAAGATCTCCTTGAGTTCCGGGAGAATCTGGCTGTACTGGGGCGTCTTGTCCGCCCACCGGCGCTTGTTGTGGCTGATGCGGTAGGCTTCATGGTACCGGCTCGACCAGATCCTGATCTGGTTCAGGGAGTCTTCGCGGCCGTGGTATCCGAGCCCGTAGAACCCGGCCCCGGTGTTCCGGTCGCGCACCATCGCCGCGAAGTGGGTCAGGAAGTAGGTTTCCGGCGGACAGGCGATGTCGGGATGGGAGTTGACGATCCTCCTGAGCAGGCTGGTCCCCGACCGGTGCACGCCGATGATGAAGATGGGGTCGCTGCAGGTGTCGGCGTCGGAGGTGACAACCGGCTTGACCTGAATGACCGTCCGCGGCCTGCCGATGTAGCTTTTCGCCCGGATGTACCCGTGCTTCAGTCTCGTCGTCAGAGAGCGCATCGGCTCATGCCCGCAGCCTTCCTTCGCTCGTTCCTGAACCAACCGGCCGCGCCCGCCGCACGAAAGCCGAGCGGATCGTCGACGCGGTGATGGTGCTGCCTGGAGCTCCAGCGTTCAGCCGGCGGCCGGTCGGGCGAAACGCGAGCGGCCATCTCGCCGGCTGGCCGGCGACGCCCGCCTTAGAGGATTTGCGCTTCGCCGTCACCCTGAAAATCGGCAGCCACGGCGGAGCCCGCGGCGGGCCGGGTCGCCAGGGGCCGGGTCGCCACGGCGCGCCTCGCCTTCAGCCGCCGTCCGCGCCGCAGCAGCGCTTGTATTTCTTCCCCGAGCCGCATGGGCACGGGGCGTTGCGCCCCACCTTTGGCGTCTCGCGCTGGTAGGGGATGCTGTCGGCCAGGCTCCGCTCGACGATGCTCCGCTCGTCGATGTCCTCGTCGATGTCCTCGTCGAACTCGTCCTGAGCGCCGAAGAAGTCGAAGATGACCGGCACGGCCGCGGCCAGCCCCTGGAGCAGGATGTCGCGTTCTTCCGGCCGAAGCGGACCGCCGCTCGGCCTCATGTTCGGATCGGGATCGTGCTCGAAAGCCAGGGTGAGGATCGGGATGAGCGCCGGCTTCATCTCCTCGTCCTCGAACAGGCTGGCCCATGTCTCCGGGTTCAGCGACATCCCACGGACGAAGCCGTTTGCCCAGTCGTGGCCGCGGCTGTCCTCGTCCTCGTCCTCGTCTTCCAGAAGCAGCGGCACGAAGTCGTCGTCCGCCTCCAACCGGCGCAGGACGTGGTGCCAGTGCCGCAGCGTCAGGGCGATGAACTCGGTCATGGCCTCTTCGTCGGCGAACGTCTCCGTGTCCGCGAGCTCGCCGCCCCAGACGTGCGCCAGGATTTCCTCCGGCGGCGTTCCGTCCGGCGAGGAGACGACGGCGGCGAAGTAGCCGTCGAGCTCCTCGAGGTTCATCGTTTTCTCATCCGGCAGGGCAGCAAGGATGTCCGCCAAGCGGTCGTACTCGCTCTCGCTCAAGGGCCTCAAGATGTCGTCTCGCATCATTGCCTGTCCCTCCTTCCACCCGTCTCCGCTACCTGGCCAAGCATAGCCTCCTCGGCATCCAACTTCACCGTCGCAGGACAGCCGCGAGCGCTTCTGAATGGCGTTGCCCTTGACGCTTGCAATGCGACCTGTGCATCCTGTGCGCGTTCCAGGGGAGCCTCGCTAGGAGGCTGAGAGACCATCGGCTCGCCGCGCCCTCGTGGCTGGCGGGCGACATGGAGACCCTCAGAACCTGATCCGGGTCATGCCGGCGTAGGGACAGGAACGAGCGGCTCGCACGCCCTTCACTCTCGGCCGCCCGCGTCCCCGGATCACCCATAACGACAGGGAGATCCGATATGGACGGCTCGGCGAAGACCCCCACCATCGCGCTGACCACCCGGCCGTTTCCGGCCTCGCGGAAGGTCTATGCCGAGGCTGCCGGCGGCCGGCTCAGGGTGCCGTTTCGCGAGATCGCGCTCGATCCGTCCGCGGACGAGGCGGCGTTCCGGGTGTACGACACCTCCGGCGCCTACACCGATCCCGATGCCGTGATCGACCCCGACGCGGGTCTGCCCCGGCTGCGCGCGGCCTGGATCGAGGCCCGCGGCGACAGCGAGGCATACCAGGGGCGCAGCGTGAACGCCGCCGACAACGGCTTCGTCGGCGACGGCCAGCGGGTCCCCGACTTCCCCGTCCGCCATGAGCCCCGCCGCGCCCTACCGGGCCGCGCCATCACCCAGCTCGCCTATGCCCGCGCCGGCATCGTCACCGACGAGATGGAGTACATCGCCGTCCGCGAGAACCTCGGCCGCGAACAGGCGCACAGCCAAGGCAAGGCCGACGGCCAGGGCTTCGGCGCCGAGATCCCTGAGTTCATCACCCCGGAGTTCGTCCGCGACGAGGTCGCCCGCGGCCGAGCGATAATCCCCTGCAACGTCAATCACCCGGAGGTCGAGCCGATGATCATCGGCCGGAACTTCCTGGTGAAGATCAACGCCAACATCGGCAATTCGGCCGTCACCTCCTCCGTCGTCGAGGAGGTGGAGAAGCTGGTCTGGGCGATCCGCTGGGGCTCGGACACGGTCATGGACCTGTCGACGGGCCGCAACATCCACAACATCCGCGACTGGATCATCCGCAACTCGCCGGTGCCGATCGGCACGGTGCCGATCTACCAGGCGCTGGAGAAGGTGGGCGGCGTCGCCGAGGAGCTGAGCTGGGAGGTGTTCCGCGACACCCTGATCGAGCAGTGCGAGCAGGGCGTCGACTACTTCACCATCCACGCCGGCGTCCGCCTCGCCTACGTGCCGCTGACCGCGGACCGGGTCACCGGCATCGTCAGCCGCGGCGGGGCGATCCTGGCGAAGTGGTGCCTGGCGCATCACCAGGAGAACTTCCTCTACACCAACTTCGCCGAGATCTGCGAGATCATGCGCGCCTACGACGTCTCGTTCTCGCTGGGCGACGGGCTGCGCCCCGGCTCCATCGCCGACGCCAACGACGCCGCCCAGTTCGCCGAGCTCGAGACCCTGGGCGAGCTCACCAAGATCGCCTGGGACCACGACGTGCAGGTCATGATCGAGGGCCCCGGCCACGTGCCGATGCACAAGATCAAGGTGAACATGGACAAGCAGCTCGCCGTCTGCGGCGAGGCGCCGTTCTACACGCT
>JALOKS010000073.1 GCA_025456385.1 Thermoanaerobaculales bacterium
GCTCGCCTTCCGCGTCGCCGGCGGGGTCCAGCCCGGGCGCTGGCGACTCGTCATCGAGCTCGCGGAGAGCCGGGTCGACATCCCCTTCGAGGTCGAAGCGGAGGATTGAAGCAGCTCAGCGCAGGGGAGCGGAGGAGCGGAGGGGCCTGAGCACTGAGGAGCGACAACGTTCCGGTCCGGCTCCCCTCTGCCCCTTTTCCCCTCTGCCCCTTTTCCCCTCTGCCCCTTTTCCCCTCTGACCAGAGAATCCGACCGCGCTCGCGCGTTCTCCCGGCGCGTTCCTACACGCGACCGATCGCTTCCAGGGCCTCGAGCGCCTGCGCCTTCACCGCGTCGATCGCCTGGGTGCCGTCGACGGTGACGAGCTTCGGCGCGTCGGTCCTCCCCTTTGCCTCGAGCTCGCCGTAGAACGTGGTCAGCACCTCGGTCTGCGCGTGGTAGGTCGCCAGCCGGTTGCGGATGGTCTCCTCGCGATCGTCGTCACGGTGCACCAGGGGCTCGCCGGTGACGTCGTCGCGGCCCTCGACCTTCGGCGGGTTGAAGACGACGTGGTAGACCCGGCCCGAGCCGGGGTGCGAGCGGCGGCCGGAGAGCCGCTTCACGATGTCGTCGTCGGGAACCGAGATCTCGACCACCGCGTCGATCCGCACGCCGGCGTCGCGCATCGCCTGCGCCTGCGCCAGGGTCCGCGGGAAGCCGTCGAAGAGGAAACCCGCCTTGCAGTCCGCCTTGGTGATCCGCTCCTTGACCAGGCCGATGATGATGTCGTCGGACACCAGGCCGCCGCTGTCCATCACCACCTTGGCCTGCCGGCCGAGCTCGGTGCCCGCGGCCACCGCGGCCCGCAGCATGTCGCCGGTCGAGATCTGGGGGATCCCGAAGCGCTCGCAGATGAAGCGCGCCTGGGTGCCCTTGCCCGCCCCCGGTGGTCCGAGAAGAATCAGTCGCATGCCCCCGTCCTCCTGCGCCGCGGTCGCCCGCGTTGATGTGGCCCCGGTCCCTTGCACGAACGATGCCCGGCGCGGAAGGGCCTCCGGCCGCCCCCTCCGTCCGCCGCCTGCCGACGGCTGCGCCATCACAGGCCCTCAGCCCTCCCGTCCGCCGGTGTCCGGGGCGGGCCGGACCCGTCCTCCCATGCTCCAAGTATCCTGGACTGAGCACGTTCAGGGCAGCCGGGTGGTGCCGGCGCGCCGCCTCGGCGAGGCCGGGCCGGCGGCGGGGGCCCGCGCGCCGGCACCCGGGTCACCCGGGCTCACCCCTCTCGTTCCCCAGGTGTAACGCTGTCGACCCGGGCTCAACTCGCTTTTTTCGAGAGAATTACCGAAGGCATTCCGACCTCCCGTCACGCGTCGGTAACGGAGGGTCAGGCCGGCAGCACGCAAGTTCTTTGTTCCATTACAAGTGAAAATTTTCACAGAATCTCCCGTCAGCCGCTCTCGGTTTCGCGTAACACCGCCATCCGCTCGACTTACGCCGTACCGCCCGAACCGGGGGGGAGCCACCGGCACCGCCGGCTGCGGGAACCAACCGACGCCGAGCTCCCGGCGGCCCTCGCCCCCTGCCGCGGCGCGTCGCCGCCCCGGTGGCGCCCTGCATGGGTTATCCATATTTTTTTCAATAACTTAAATACTGAACCACGATCCCAGCCCGCGGTCCTTGTGAAAACAGGCACAGCTCTTGCTAGGTCTCGGCAGCGATGCGAAAGCTGGAGTTGAAGGTTCACCGAAGTTCATTGGAGACCGAAAGGAGGAAGCCTGTATGCCGAGTTTCGTCAACGTAGAAAAGTGTGACGGGTGTAAGGCGCTCGACAAGACCGCCTGCCAGTACATCTGTCCAAACGACCTCATGGTTCTCGACAAGGAGAAGATGAAGGCCTACAACCGCGAACCCGAGATGTGCTGGGAGTGCTACAACTGCGTCAAGATCTGCCCGACCCAGGCGGTCGACGTCCGTGGCTACGCGGACTTCGTGCCCATGGGTGCTTCGGTGGTTCCGCTGCGCTCGACCGACTCCATCATGTGGACGGTCAAGTTCCGCAGCGGCCAGGTGAAGCGCTTCAAGTTCCCCATCCGCACCACTCCGGAAGGCCAGGCTCAGCCGGCTGGCGGTTTCGGCGGCGATCCGGGGCTCGACGGCCCGGTCCTCTTCACCGAGCCGGACTCCCTCGGCTGCGACGTCTGGTTGAAGTAGGGAGGGGAACATGCAAAACTTCGAAACAGTCAAGGTTGAAACCGATCTCCTGATTCTCGGCGGCGGCATGGCTTCGTGCGGCGCCGCGGTCGAGGCCGCCTACTGGGCGAAGAAGAACAACCTGAAGGTCACGATGGTCGACAAGGCCGCCGTGGACCGCTCCGGCGCGGTGGCGATGGGCCTCTCCGCCATCAACCAGTACGTGGGTCTCAAGGACGGTCAGAACACCGTCAAGGACTACGTCACCTACGTGAAGAACGACCTCATGGGCGTCGCCCGCGACGACCTTGTCGCCTCGATCGCTCGCCACGTCGACAGCTCCGTCCACCTCTTCGAGAAGTGGGGCCTGCCGATCTGGAAGGACGAGAAGGGCGGCTACGTGCACGAGGGCCGCTGGCAGCTGATGATCAACGGCGAGTCCTACAAAGTGGTCGTGGCCGAGGCCGCCAAGAACCACCTCGGCGCCGACAACATCATCGAGCGCGTGTTCATCGTCGGCCCGATCGTCGAGGGTGGCCAGCTGAAGGGCGCCTACGGCTTCTCGGTCCGCGAGAACAAGTTCTACATCTTCCTCGCGCGCGCGATCTTCTGCGCGATGGGCGGCGCGGTCCACGTCTTCAAGCCGCGCTCCTCGGGCGAGGGCCTCGGCCGCGCCTGGTACCCGCCGTGGAACTCGGGCTCGTCGGCGTACTTCACCCTGAAGTCCGGCGCCGAGATGACCTGCCAGGAAGTGCGCTTCATCCCGGTCCGTTTCAAGGACGCCTACGGCCCGGTCGGCGCCTGGTTCCTGCTCTTCAAGTCCCGCGCGACCAACGCCTTCGGCGGCGAGTACATGGTCGAGCGCCGCTCCGAGCTCGACAACTGGAAGCCCTACGGCCACGTCAAGCCGATCCCGGCCAACCTCCGCAACTACCTCGGCATGCTCGACGTGATGGAGGGCAAGGGCCCCATCTACATGCGCACCGAGGAGGCCATCCAGAAGATCGCCGACCAGTACAAGGGCGATGACAAGGCCTACAAGAAGAAGATGAAGGAGCTCGAGAGCGAGGCCTGGGAAGACTTCCTCGACATGACCATCTCGCAGGCGATCCTGTGGGCCGCCAGCAACGTGCAGCCCGAGGAGAGGTCGTCCGAGATCGCGGCCGCCGAGCCCTACTTCATCGGCTCGCACTCCGGCGCCTCCGGCGCCTGGGTCTCCGGCCCCGAGGACCTCGCCGGCGGCACCCCGTACTTCTGGGGCTACGAGAACATGTGCACCGTCAAGGGGCTGTTCGCGGCCGGCGACGCCTCCGGCGCCTCCTCGCACAAGTTCTCCTCCGGCTCCCACGCCGAGGGCCGGATCGCCGCCAAGGCCGCGGTCCGCTACCTCGTGAAGGAGAAGCCGGCGAAGCCGACCGTCAGCGACGACACGATCAAGAAGCTCAAGGAAGCCACCCTGGCGCCGCTCGCCCTGTTCGAGCAGCACAGCGGCTTCACCTCGCAGATCGACGTCAACCCGAACTACATCCTGCCCAAGATGTTCATGTTCCGCTTGCAGAAGCTCATGGACGAGTACGCGGGCGGGGTGGGCGCGCAGTTCACCACATCGAAGCACCTCTGCGAGCGCGGCCTCGAGCTCCTCGGCATGCTCAAGGAAGACTCGAAGTTCCTGGCTGCCAAGGACCTCCACGAGCTGATGCGGTGCTGGGAGAACTACCACCGCATGTACCAGGCCGAAGCGCACGTGCGCACGATCCTGTTCCGCGAGGAGACCCGTTGGCCGGGTTACTACTTCCGCGCCGACTTCCCCAAGCTGGACAACGACAAGTGGCTGTGCTTCGCCAACTGCACCATGGACCCGGTCACCGAGGAGTGGAAGATGCTCAAGCGCGAGATCATCCCGCTCTTCAAACCCGCGTCCGATCACGAGCTCCTCGGCGGTTGATCCGCCGTGCCATTCCGGGCCCCAGGCGCTCCGGCGCCTGGGGCCCTTTTCCCGAGGTGACATGACGACCCCCTACCCTGTCTGCCCGCACTGCAATCAGCCGCTCCGGGCCTTTGAGCTGCCCGACAACACCGGCTGGCAGGGTGAGTTCCAGCTCGCCTGCTTCAACGACGACTGCCCCTACTTCGTCCGCGGCTGGCAGCACATGCTGGACAACTACGCGGTCAAGGCCTCGTACCGTTTCCGCTTCGATCCCTCGACCGGCGAAAGCTCGCCGCTCGCGGTGTGGTCGCCGGACGCGCTCAAGGATCGGATCATCGACGCCGCCGTCGACGACACCGCCCGCACCGACGGTTCGAAACGCGCGGAGAACGGAGAAAGCTCATGACCGCCTCCGAGGCGAACCTGCCCGCTTTCCTCATCGACAAGCGTCGGCTCAAGGAGGGCGAGGTCTTCCCCTTCGCCTGCCACCCCGGCGTCCCCTGCTTCAACAGCTGCTGCGCCGACGTCAACATCGTCCTCACCCCGCTCGACGTGCTCCGCCTCGCCCGCCGGCTCGGCCTCCACACCAGGGACTTCCTCGAGACCTTCACCTCGAACCCCATCACCAAGGACCTCAAGCTGCCGATGGTGATGCTCAAGATGAAGGACGAGGAGGGCAAGCCCTGCCCCTTCGTCGGCGCGGCCGGCTGCACGGTGTACGGCGAACGCCCCTGGGCCTGCCGGATGTACCCGCTGGGCATGGCGATCCCGCCCGCCCGTGCCGGCGAGGAGCCCGAGCCGATGTTCTTCGTGTTCGAGGACGACCACTGCCAGGGCCGGGAGCAGCCGGGCTGCCGGACGTGGACCGCGACCGCCTGGCGCGAGGACCAGGGCCTCGCGCAGCAGGACGAGCTCGAGGCCGGCTTCCGCGACCTGGTCAGCCACCCCTGGTTCATCGGCGGCCGCACCCTCGACCCGAAGCGGATGCACATGTTCTACACCGCCTGTTACGACCTCGACACCTTCCGTTCCTTCATCTTCGAGTCCTCGTTCCGCGAGCGCTTCGAGGTTCCCCCCGAAGAGCTCGAGGAGCTGAAATCCAATGACGAGGCCCTGCTCCGCTTCGCCTTCCGTTGGCTCCGCTTCGCGATCTTCGCCGAGCCGACCATGAAGGTCCGGGAGGGCGCGGCCGAACGGAGTGAAAAATGAGCGAAGGCAAGCCAACCCTGCTCGTGATCGGCGCCGGCATCGCGGGAGTGACCGCGGCCCTCGAGGCCGCCGAGACCGGCGCCGAGGTCGTCCTGGTCGAGCGCGAGCCGTTCATCGGCGGCCGCGTGATCCGGTCCTACAACTACTTCCCAAAGATGTGCCCGCCGACCTGCGGCATGGAGATCAACACCCGCCGCCTCGAGCGCAACCCGCGGGTCAAGGTCCTGACCTCCTCCCGGGTCAGCGCGGCGGAGCCGAACGGGAAGGGCTGGAAGGTCACGGTCACCACCGAGCCCGCCTTCGTCAACTCCCGCTGCACCGCCTGCGGCGACTGCGCTGCGGCCTGCACGACCGAGGTCGCCGACCCCTTCAACCTCGGGCTCTGCAAGGTCAAGGCGATCCGCCTCCCCCACCTCAACGCCTGGCCGAAGCGCTTCGTCTTCGACCGCGCGGCGGTCGGTGACGATGAGGCGAAGGCGATCGCCGGCGCCTGCAGCTACGGCGCGATCGACCTCGAGGCCAAGGCCACCACCGCGACCTTCGACGTCGGCGCCGTGATCGTGGCCACCGGCTGGAAGCCGTACCCGCTCGACAAGCTCGCCGATCTCGGCGGCGACCTTCAGGACGTCATCGCCAACGTCCACCTCGAGCGCCTCGCGTCGCCGGGCGGGCCGACCGGCGGCAAGATCCTGCGCCCCTCGAACGGCGAGCCGCCGACGCGGGTCGCCTTCGTGCAGTGCGCGGGCTCCCGGGACGTGAACCACCTCCCCTACTGCTCCGGCGTGTGCTGCCTGGCCTCGCTCAAGCAGGCCCAGTACGTCAAGGATCAGTACCCGGCGGCCGAGGTGACGATGTACTACATCGACCGCCGCACGCCGGGCCGCAACGAGGACGTGCTGCTCAAGACCTCCGCCCTCGAGGGTGTGAGGTTGGTCAAGGGCAAGGTCGGCCGCATCGAGCAGCAGAACGGCAGCCTCAAGCTGCACGTCGAGGACGTCGAGAACGAGAAGGTCATCGAGGCCGAGGCCGACCTGGTGGTGCTCGCGACCGGCATGGTCCCGAGCGCCGGTGACGACGACCTCGCGCTCTTCACCCGCAAGGACGCCGACGGCTTCGTGCTCGACGACCTCGGGTCTGCGGTGACTGTCGCCGGGGTCGCGCGGAGGCCCGAGGACGTCGCTTCCTCGGTGCGCGACGCCACGGGTGCCGCGGCACGGGCGCTGGTTGCGGCCGGAAGGAGGGCGTGATGGACAAGCTCGGTGTGTTCCTCTGCACGGGATGCGGCATCGCCGACGCCGTCGACGTCGACAAGGTGATCGAGGCCGCGAACGAGCGCAAGTGCGCCGCCACACTGACCCACGCCTGTCTGTGCGCCCCCGAGGGCCTGGCGGCGATCCGCAGCACCGTCGCCGAGCAGCAGCTCAACGGCGTCCTGCTCGCCGCGTGCTCCGAACGCGCCAAGGCCGCGGAGTTCTCGCCCCTCGCGGGCGACAACCTGGTGATGTTCCGGACCGCGATCCGCGAGCACTGCACGTGGTCGCACGAGGCCGGCCACGAGGACACCACCATGCTCGCCCAGGACATGGTGCGCATGGGCCTCGCCCGCCTCGAAGGCATGAAGGCCTTCACCCGGCTGCAGGAGGCGATCAGCGACACCGTCCTGGTCGTCGGCGGCGGCCGCACCGGCCTCGAGGCCGCGCTCGCGGCGGCCGGTCTCGGGCACCCGGTGGTGCTGGTCGAGCTCAGCGACCGTCTCGGCGGCCGCCTCGCCGACCAGGTCTCGGTTGCCCCCGAGGAGCCGCCCTACGAAGCGCCGCAGGCGAACCCGATCCCCACGCTGATCGACGAGGTGACCGCGCACGACCAGATCAAGGTCCTGACCTCGACCGCGATCGTCGCGATCGACGGCCAGCCGGGACAGTTCAAGGTCCGGCTCGACGGCTCCTCGGGCCTCGAGCTCACCGTGGGCGCGATCGTCCAGGCGACCGGCGCCTCGCCCTACGACGCGACCAGGCTCGGCCACCTCGGCTACGGCGCGTCTCCGGACGTGGTGACCTCGCAGGAGCTGGAGAAGATGCTCGTCGCCGGCAGGGTCGCCTGCCCGTCCGACGGCCGCACGCCGCAGCGCGTGGTCTTCGTCCAGTGCGCCGGCTCGCGCGACGAGAGCCACCTCCGCTACTGCTCGTCGGAGTGCTGCATCAACACCCTGCGTCAGGTCAACGAGCTCAAGCGGATCAACCCCGGGATCTCGAGCGCGATCATCCACAAGGACCTGCGCGCACCCGGCCTGATGGAGCACTTCTACCTCGCGACCCAGAAGAACACCGGCGTCATGATCACCCGCGGCGAGGTCGGCGGCGTCGAGGCCAACGGCAAGCTCAAGGTCAAGCTCCAGCACAGCCTGCTCGGCGACGACGTCGCGCTCGACGCCGACCTCGTGGTGCTCGCGACCGGAATGGTGCCCCGCTCCGCCGACGGCGAACGGATCCGCGAGCTCATCGACTGCCGCCACCAGGCCGAGCACTCCGAGAGCTCGCAGGTGCGCGAGACCTCGGCCAAGCGAGCGGCCGAGCTCGTGAGCCACGAGGGCACCGAGATCCTGCACCTCAGCTACCGCCAGGGGCCGGACCTCCCGACCCTCCGCTACGGCTTCCCCGACTCCCACTTCATCTGCTTCCCCTACGAGACCCGCCGCACCGGCGTCTACGCCGCAGGGACCGTCCACGCGCCGATGGAGTCGGTGCAGGCCGCCGAGGACGGCATCGGCGCCGCCATGAAGGCGGTGCAGTGCATCGAGATGGCGAAGCGCGGTGAGGCCGTCCACCCGCGCGCCGGGGATACCTCCTACCCCGACTTCTTCCTCCAGCGCTGCACCCAGTGCAAGCGTTGCACCGAGGAGTGCCCCTTCGGGACCCTCAACGAGGACGCCAAGGGCACGCCGCAGCTCAACGTCCTGCGCTGCCGGCGCTGCGGCATCTGCATGGGCGCCTGCCCGGAGCGCATCATCAGCTTCCCCGACTACTCGGTGCACATGGTGGCCGAGATGATCAAGGCGATGGAGGTGCCGGAGGACTTCGAGGAGAAGCCGCGCATCCTCGCCCTGATGTGCGAGAACGACGCCGTGCCCGCCCTCGAGGCGGCTGCCGCCAACGGCGCGACCTGGAACCCCTGGGTGCGCGTGATCCCGATCCGCTGCCTCGGCTCGACCAACATCGTGTGGATCGCCGAGGCGCTGTCGAAGGGCATCGACGGAGTGATCCTCGTCGGCTGCAAGTACGGCGACGACTACCAGTGCCACTACGTCCGCGGCTCCGAGCTCGCCAACACCCGCCTCGGCAACGTCGGCGAGACGCTGCAGCGGCTGGCCCTCGAGCCCGAGCGCATCAAGGTCGTCGAGCTGTCCCACGATGAGTTCGACCGGGTGCCGAAGGTGCTCGACGACTTCGCGGAAGAGCTCGAGGCGATGGGCCTCAACCCCCTCAAGGGCTTCTGATCTCAGGGAGGGCATATGGCCGCGATCCCGATCGTCCAGCCGTCGTCGGAGTTTCGTGAAGCCTTCGCCAGGCGCGGCGGCGACCGCGTGTCGCGCTGCTACCAGTGTGCGACCTGCACCAGCGTCTGCGAGCTGGCGCCGGCCGACGCCCCGTTCCCGAGGCGCCAGGTGCTGTGGGCGCAGTGGGGGCTCGGCGACCGGCTGATGGCCGACGCCGGCCCCTGGCTCTGCCACCAGTGCAACGACTGCTCGGTGCGCTGCCCGCGCGAGGTCAACCCCGGCGACCTGATGGCCGTGATCCGCGCCATGGTCGTCGAGAAGCTCGCCTTCCCCTCGGCCCTCGGCCGCCTCGCGGGCGACGTCCGCAGGACCTGGCCGCTGCTCGTGTTCGGCCCGATCCTGTTCTGGGTCCTCCTGCTCGGCGTCACCACCGGCTTCGGCGAGGTCGAAACCCACCACGGCCTCCAGACCGGACCCGTCATGGGCAAGTTCTTCTACGACGCATGGGTCCCCCACTCCCTGATCTACGTCGTCAACTTCGCGGCGGTCGGCTTCGTCTGCCTCGCCCTGTTCGTCTCCGGGAGCAAGTTCTGGATGATGATGGGCAGCCAGCAGCAGCGAAGCGGCAGCTTCGTCGGCGCCCTCTTCGGGGCGGTCGGCGACATCGCGCTCCACCGGAAGTTCTCGAAGTGCGACCACGGAGTGCCGAAACGGCGCTGGGGCCATTTCATGGTCATGTGGGGCTTCGTCGGCGCGGCCGTCGCTTCGGGCTTCGCCGTCGTCTTCCTGTACGCGGACACTCCGCCGTTCTCGTGGTTCTTCGCCCTGCCGTTCTTCGAGGATATCGGGTATCCGGTGCCCATCACCCACTGGAACAAGTGGCTGGCCAACATCTCGGCGCTCCTGCTGGTGGCCGGCGGGGCGCTGCTCTTCGTCAACCGGCTCAATCGCGGTGACAAGCTGAGCGGGCAGACCACGGCCTTCGACCGCTTCTTCCTGTGGCTCGTGCTCGCGGTCATCACCACCGGCGTCCTCACCGAGGTCCTCCGCTACACCGTCTCCGA
>JALOKS010000346.1 GCA_025456385.1 Thermoanaerobaculales bacterium
CGGCCGAAGTTGTAGCAGAAGCCGGAGCCGGTGCCGCGCAGGCGGACCGGGAAGAGCTCGGGCAGGTAGTAGGTGAAGGTGCCGAGGACCGCGAACACGGTCAGGCCGAGGAGCAGCATCGAGGCGAGGCGGAGGTGGACCGGCAGCGGCGCCGCGAAGCTGAGGAGGATCGCGCCCGCGCTGAGCGCGAAGTAGAGCACGAACATCTTCCGCCGCCCCCAGCGCAAGGCCACCGGCACGGTCAGGAAGACGCCGATCAGGCCGCCGAGGTTGAACCACGAGGTGCCGGCGGTGATGAACTGCGTCTTGATCGGGGCCAGAGCGCCGGTCACTCCGCCTGCGGCATGGACGTCCGCGGCCAGGAAGGAGGCGATGAGCGGGATGAAGGCGTTGCAGCTCCACCAGGTCAGGAGCGAGATGCATGCGAGGACGAGGCCGCCGACCGTGCGCCGCCGCAGCTCGGGGGAGAACAGCTCGCGGATGCGCGGGCGCTCCGGCCGCTCGGCCGTCCACTGCGCCGACTCCTTGACCGAAAGCCGGACGAGGACCGCCACCGCGGCGGGGAGGAGCCCGGTGAGGAAGACCACCCGCCAGCCGAGGCTCGGCCACTCGGGGTGGTTGGCGATGACGTCGACCTGGCGGGTGAAGAGGTCGTTGACGAAGGTGGCGAGGAAGAGCCCCATCGGCGCCGAGGAGTAGAGGAGGGCCCCGGCCGGGACCCTCTTCTTCTCCGGCACGGTCTCGGCCACCAGCGAGGCGCCGGCGGCCCACTCGCCGCCGATCCCGAGCGCGGCGATGAAGCGGAAGAGAGCGAGCATGCGGATGTCGGTGGCGGCCGCGCAGGCGGCGGTCGCGACGGCGAAGGTGACCATCGTCAGCAGCATGGTCCGGGTGCGGCCGATCTGGTCGGTGATGCGGCCGAAGGCGATGCCGCCGATCGCCCAGCCGACCAGCATCAGGCTGGTCAAGGCGCCGGTCCAGAAGGTGACCGCCCGCGCCGCCTCGGGACCGGTGCGCGGGATGCCGAGGAGGTCGGGCACGCAGAGCGGCGCGACGTAGTTGAAGAGCAGCACGTCGTAGGCGTCGAAGCCCCAGCCGAGCCAGGCGGCGAAGAGCACCAGCCACTGGTAGCCGGTGAAGCCGAGGACCTGGCGGGGGGCCGTGGGGTCGGTTTTCGGGGGCTGCGGCATCGGCGGATTGTAGCCGAGCGCCCGCCCCGAGGCGCGGGCTAGCTTCCAGGAGGCGGCTCCTCCGCCAGGACGGTCGCGTCGTCGGCGCGCTCGGTGGCCGCGGTGGCCTCGATCAGGCGCTCCGCCTCCGCCGAGCCGAGGTAGCGGTCGATCACGGCGTGCAGCAGGTAGAGGAGCGGGGTCACGCCGATGGCGACCACGAGCTTGAAGAGGTAGCCGCTCGAGGAGGTGTTGAGGTAGTTGAGGAAGGTGAAGGGCTGCTCCGCCCGGCTGAAGCCGAGGCGCCAGGGCAGGTAGAGGCCGACGAAGGCGACCACGAAGGTGTCGATCAGCTGGCTGACGAGGGTCGAGCCGGTGGCGCGCAGCCACAGCAGGCGGTGGCCGGTGCGGCGGCGGATGACCCAGAACACCGTCACGTCGATCAGCTGCGCGGCGAGGAAGGCGGCGATCGAGCCGACGATGATCCACTGCGACTGCAGGAAGACCCGCTGGAAGGAGGCGTCGTCGACCGGCGAGAAGCCGGCCGCGCGCACCCGCCCCGCCAGCCACAGCGCGACGAAGGAGTAGGCGATGATCCCGGCGCCGAGGAAGCTCAGGCGCCGCACGCCGGCGCGGCCGAAGTACTCGTTGATGATGTCGGTGGTGATGAACACGATCGGCCACAGGATGACGCCACAGGAGAGCGTGAAGGCGTGCCAGACGGAGCTCTCGCCGACCAGCGACTGCCAGGGCGCGGGAATCTGGAACAGCTTGCCGCCGATCATCTCGGCGAGCAGCGCGTTGCCGAGGAAGAAGCCGGCGAGGACCAGGAACAGGACCTGGCGGCGCTGCTCGCGCCCCTCCGGGACAGGTGCCGCGGGGGCCGGAAAGCCCGAGCCGGTCATGCGCACCAGTGTAGCCCTCCCCGTGTCGAAGGCGGCCTTGGAGCCGCGGCGGTGAACCGGTATTCTCGGGGTCGGGGAACGAGGCACTGAGGTGATCGGCCGCACGCTGCTCCACTACGAGATCGTCCGCAAGCTCGGTGCGGGCGGGATGGGCGAGGTGTGGCTCGCGCGCGACACCAAGCTCGACCGCGAGGTTGCGATCAAGGTGCTGGCGAAGGAGGTCGCCGCCGATCGCGAGCGCCTGGAGCGCTTCCGGCGCGAGGCCAGGGCGGTGGCGGCGCTCAACCACCCCAACATCGTCACCATCTACTCCGTCGAGGAGGAGGACGGCGTGCCGTTCTTCACCATGGAGTACGTGGAGGGGTCAACCCTGTCGGAGCTGATTCCGAAGGACGGGCTCGGCCCCGCGCGCCTGCTCGACCTCGCGATCCGGATCGCCGACGCGGTGAGCGCCGCCCACGACAGCGGCATCACCCATCGCGATCTCAAGCCCGGCAACATCATGGTCACCAACCGCGGCCAGCTCAAAGTTCTGGACTTCGGCCTCGCCAGGGTCAGCCGCGGGGAGACGAAGCAGATCCGCACGGAGTCTCACCTCGAGACCGACTTTCTGACCTCGGACGGCGCGATCCTCGGCACGACGCCCTACATGTCGCCCGAGCAGCTCAAGGGCAGGCCGGTCGACCAGCGCTCGGACATCTTCTCCCTCGGCACGATCCTCTACGTGATGGCGACCGGCAGGCACCCATTCATGGCCGACAGCTCGGCGGAGGTGATCTCCTCCATCCTCACCCACCACCCACCGGAGGTGCACGAGGTCCGGCACGGGCTGCCGGACTTTCTCGGCGGCGTCATCAGCCGCTGCCTGGCGAAGAACCCGGACGATCGCTACCCCTCGGCGCGCGGGCTCGCCGACGAGCTCGAGGATCTGCGCGGCAGCCTGCGCAGCGATGGCGCCCAGCCCACGGTGGTCGTCGGCGGCCGGACGAAGCGCGCACGCCCCGCCCTCCGCCGGCCGGCGTGGGCCCTCGGCGCGGCGGCGGCCCTGGCGGCGACGGTGGCCGTCGCCGTGCTGGTCATCGGCCGCGGTGCTGCGGACCCGGCGCCGCCGCTCAAGCTGCTCGCGGTCGTGCCCTTCGCGAACCTCACCGGTGACGCCGAGCTCGACCACCTGGCGGACG
>JALOKS010000347.1 GCA_025456385.1 Thermoanaerobaculales bacterium
CGTGCAGGACCTTGACGACCACCAGCTCGCCGAGCCGCCGCACCCAGCGGCCGCGGAAGACCTCGCTCGAGTCCCCGTGTGCCAGCAGCCCCTCGATGAGGTACGTGCGCCCCGCGACGCCAAGGCGCGGGCGAGCATCATCGGGGATGGAGGACGGCACAGGGTCGAAACGACCCCCGGGGGCGTTCTGCGAGCCGCAGTACCGGCAGACGATCACGATCTCGGCCCAGCGGGCATCTATTGGGGCGCCGCAGGTCTCGCAGAACGTGACACGCATCGCGTGCTCCATCGTATCAACCCCGTGCACGGCCGCCCGCCTCTGGGGTCGGTTCGAATGGAAGCGCGGGTGCTGGCGGAAGCTGCCGTGTCCTGCCGTGGTGGCCGCCACAAGCCCGTGAGCGGCCGGAATGGCGCGCGTAGGAGGTCCAGACCTCCATGGACGCCCTATTGCAACGGTCCGAGCATCGCGGTGTAGACCTCTCCCGTCATCTCACATGCGTTGACGACGAGGCGGCGCTCAGCGATCGCCACTGAGAAGGCGAACTTCATCCCTCCTGCGAGCTTCATGGCGCTGCGGTGGGCGTGGAGCACCTCGATCGGCTCACCGGCCGGTCGCTTGCTCACGGGGTCGAGGGCTTGGGCCCAGACGCACAGGAAGTCGTCCCGGTTCGAGAGGTAGTACAGGAGGCGGCCGTCGGGCGACCAGCGGGGCGAGCTCACCCACTGTGATCGGTCTGCGAGCTCCGTCCACTCGGCCTCCGGGAGCGGCGGGTCGCGGAGGGGGAGCAGGTGGATGGCGAGCCGGCCGTCGGGCCGCGCCGCGTGGATGGCGAGCCAGCGGTCGTCCCACGACAGGTCGGCGTCGAGAATCTCGAGCTCACCGCCGTCAAGCACGAGGGTCTCGCTGGAGTCGGCGAGGCTCCGGCGAACGAGGCGGTTCGGCGCCTGCAGGACGAGGATGTCCTCGCCGTTCGAGAAAAAGGCGAGAGGGATGCACCCGCGGCACAGCTCGCGGCCGGTTGCTTCGGTAACCGGTGCCACGAACGAGGCCCGTTGGCGGTCGATGACATCGGACCAGGCGAGCAAGGTCCCGTCGGGGCTGAGGTGCGGCCCGAGCGACGTCGTCCTGGCTGCGGTCGAGACGAGGACCGATTCGCTGCGGTCCTCGAGATTGCGGAGGCGGACCTCGGCGAGGCGCTTCTCGCGCGGCCCCGAGTAGGTGGAGAAGGCGAGCTGCGCGCCGTCACGGGTCAGCGAGAAGCCGAACTTGGGGGCGGCGTCGCTGGTGACGCGGCTGGGCTCCCCGACCGAGCGGCCCGTCTCGACGTCGAGCCTGGCTTTCCAGAGGTGGAGAACCCACTGAAACCTCGACAGGGCGATGCGGCCGTCGTCCGAGACCGACGGGGTCAGCATCATTCCGGGACCGGAGGTGAACGTTTCAACCGGACCGGCGATCCGGCCCTCGGGGGTGATGGACGCGCCGTAGAGGTTGACGCCCTCGATCGTCGTGCCGGCGAGAAACAGCACCCGTTCGGGGAGCCACGCGCACGGGAACTGCACGATGTCGATATTCGGCAGCGCCTCCAGGGCGCCGCTGGAAACCGGCTCGCCACCGTCCACCGGCGCCACCCACCAGTCGAGCCGCGCCGGATCGGCGAACGGCGCCCCACGGAACAGCACCCGAGTGCCGTCCGGTGACCACAGGGGCCCGATGCTGCGCGGGAGTCCGGTCGCGCCGAACTCGGGCAGGAACGGGCGCGGCTCGCCGCCCTCCGCCGGCACCAGGAACATCTTGTGGAGGCCGACGGGAGCGTACCCGCGAACGTCCAGGTACAGTACCCGGTTGCCGTCGGGCGAAAAACGCGGGAAGGTGCCGCCGCTGACCAGCTTGCGGGCTTCACCGCCGAGCGTGTTGACGATGTAGATTCCGCCACCGTCGCGCTCGGAGCGGAAGGCGATGCGCGAGCCGTCGGGCGAGAAGCGAGGCAGCCACTCGTCGGCCGGGTGGTCGGTGAGGCGCGCCGGCTCGGGCTGGTTGATGTGCCGCACCCAGATGTCGGTCTGGCCGTCGCCGGCACGGTCGGAGGCGTAGGCGATGAGCATGCCGTCGGGCGATATGGCGGGCGTGAAGCTCAAACTTCCGTCATAAGTGAGGCGACGCAGGTCGAGCGGCGCCCCCACGGCTGGGGGCCTCCGCTGCAGCACCAGCGCGACAGCGCCGGTCGCGAGGACGACGATGCCTGCTGCGGCGACCAGCGTCCAACGCCTCCCTCCTCTCGTCGCAGCCTCGGGTGTGACAGTGACGCGGCGGCCGGTCTCGGAGTCTTCTTTGAGATCCTGCAGCACGGTGCCGAGGTCGGACAGGCTCTGCCAACGCTTCGCCGGGTCCTTGCGCAGGCAGCGCAGCACGGCCCGGTCGACCTCGGGCGGCAACGTCTTCACGATCCGGCTCGGCGGCTCCGGCTCCCCCTCGCGGATCGCCGCCAGGGTCTCGACGGTGGTTGCGCGCCGGAACGGGTGGCGGCCGGTGAGCATCTCGTAGAGCAGGACCCCGAAGGCGAAGATGTCCGAGCGGGCGTCGAGCGGGCGCCCCTCGGCCTGCTCCGGCGACATCCAGGGCACCGTGCCGAGAATCACCCGCTCGCGGGTGAGCGAATGATCGTCGGGGCCAACCGTTGGGGCCTCCTGGCTCGGCAGCGGCGGCTCGGTGAGCTTGGCGAGCCCGAAGTCCAGCACCTTGACGCCGTCGCCGGTCACCATCACGTTGGACGGCTTGAGGTCGCGGTGGACGATACCGGCGACGTGCGCGCGCGCGAGCGCGTCGGCGACCGCGGCCGCGAGCCCGAGGGCCTCGCCCGGGGGTAGCCGCCGCCGCGCGAGGAGGCTCTCGAGGGTCTCGCCCTCGACGAGCTCCATCACCAGGACGTCCTGGCCGTCAACCGACAGCACATCGTGAACGGTGACGATGCCGGGGTGGTTGAGGGCGGAGGCGGCCTTCGCCTCCTGCAGGAAGCGGCGGCGGCGGTCGGGGTCGTCGCTGCGGTCCGGGGGCAGGACCTTGAGCGCGACGAAGCGGTCGAGCAGCGTGTCGCGGGCCCTGTACACCACGCCCATCCCGCCCTGGCCGAGCTGCTCGATGACGCGATAGCGGTCGATCGTGCGACCGATCATGAGCTGGCGATCTCTCGATCTGCGGGCCCAGTCTACGCGCGGTGGTGCAAGGTTCGCAATTGCAGGGAGCAG
>JALOKS010000074.1 GCA_025456385.1 Thermoanaerobaculales bacterium
CTGCACCACCTGCCACCAGGGCCAGGAGGGGCCGTTCATCTTCGAGCACGCACCGGTGGTCGAGGACTGCAGCCTGTGCCACTCGGCGCACGGCGCGATTCCCAACAACCTGCTCACCGCCAACGAGCCGACGCTGTGCCTGCAGTGCCACGAGTTCCACTTCCACGCCGGTCTCGTCAGCCCGGCTGCCAGCCAAGTCGACGTCGGCGGCCAGGAGTTCGAGAACCCCTTCGGCCAGCAGGGCATGAACATCTCGTTCACCACCCGCTGCACGCAGTGCCACTCGCAGATCCACGGCACCGACTTGCCATCGCAGTCGATCCCGGGCGCCGGCTTCGGCATGGTGCGGTGAGGGGGGAGGAACGATCATGAAGCACCTGACGAAACTCGCGATCATCCTCGTCCTCGCCTCGATGGCTGCGACCGCCGCGGCCGGCGACAAGGGCGCGGCCCTCGGCGCGCCCGGTCCCTGGATCTTCAGCTTCTACGGCGCGCCCTACGTCACCCCCGGCTTCTGGGCGGCCGAGGGCGCCGTGGACACATCGGTCGAGGTCGGTCTCCAGGGCGCCTCCGTCGACGACTCTCCGGACATGGTGGCCGAGTACTACGACACCGACGACGGTGTGACCGGCACCGCGGAGGTCTCTGCCCACCAGGGCTGGGGCAGCCTGTACTTCCTCGGCGCGTATCAGAGCGCCGACAACCAGGCCGCCGAGCTGAGCTTCGACATCAAGCGCATGGTGCGCTCCCACACCAGCTACGACACCTTCATCCACCGCCTCGGCCACGACCCGATGACCAACCTCGAGTCGACCTCCACCAACGGCAAGGTGGTGTGGCACACCGACCTCAGCCCCGACCAGGAGTATGAGTACGACTACTCGCTGCTCGACAGCCGCACCGAGCTCCAGCTCGCCTCCCTGCGCGCGCTCACCCTGGGTGTGGACTTCCGCGAGCAGAAGCGGGAGGGACACGCGCAGGCCTACACGACCTCGCACTGCGACAACTGCCACATCTACAGCCAGTCGCACCGCCTCGATGAGAAGACCTCCGACGTCACCCTCGACGCCAAGCTCGGCTGGACGGGCGGCTACCTCAAGGCCGCGATCTCCAGCCGCGAGCTGCGCTACGGCACGCCCTCGGTGTCGCTGCAGTATGACCAGGCCCTGCACCCCGAGCTGCAGACCCCGGTCTTCGACAACCGCCTGCAGTTCGACTCCGAGGTCGGTCCGGTGGCGGCCGATCTGTGGTCGAACAGCGACAAGGACAAGACCCGGATCGAGCTCGCGCTCACCGACGTCCTCGGCTTTGCGGTCAACGCCAACGGCGTGTGGTCGAAGACCGAGAACCTGTACACCAACCTCCAGTCCGACTACACCGGCTACGTCCTCACCGCGGCCAAGGGCTGGCAGAACGGCTGGCGCCTGCGTTGGCGTGGAAACGCCTACACGATCGACAACGACGAGATCTTCATCGACGTCAATGACCGACCTGCCGTCGGCGGACCCCTCGTCGGCCAGACCTTCGAGGACGTGTGGGGCGTCGACTTCGATCAGACCCGGTACTCGGCCCTCGACCGGGACGTCTTCTCGTCGAGCGCCGACCTGAGCAAGCGCCTCGGGCGCAAGCTCGGCACCCTCCGCTTCATCTGGGACTACCAGACCATCGACCGCGAAAACTACGAGGTCCTTCCGGGCGAGTTCCAGACCACGACCAACCTCCTCGGCGCCAGCTGGCGCACCCGGCCGGCGAAGGGTTGGAACTTCGAGGCCAACCTCAAGGTCGCCGACGTCGACAACGCCTTCATGCTGATCGACGGCACCTGCTCGACGCTGGTCTCGGCCGCCTTCCCGACTCCCTGGAACCCGGACACCGCCCAGTACTACGAGTTCCAGGACGCGCGCATCGCGGAGACCACAGCCTCGGCCTCGAGCTGGCTCAAGGGCGAGCTGCGCGCCGGCTACACCAGTGGTGCAACCACCGTTTTCGGCAAGTACATCTACTACGACGGCGACAACTCGGACGGCGACCTCACCGACTGGTCGCGCCAGAGCAACACCGCCCTCCTCACGGTATGGTCGGCGCCGACCGAGACCTTCAACTGGTATGCGACCTACACCTACATGGACTCGGACCTCGGGGTGCCGGCCTGCATTCCCGTCTTCGATGGTTGAGCGGGCACCATAACGGGTGGCCAGGATGGCTACTCCCGCGACCTGCTCGACTACAACTCCGAGTCCAACACTCTGATGGCCGGCCTCAAGTACGGCACCGAGGACAAGCTCCAGCTCGGGCTCGACCTCAGCTGGATGCAGGCCGAAGCCGGCCTCGCGCCCTTCGACCTGCCGGCTGACAACTACGTCGCGACCCACCCGTCGACCATCTTCGACTTCAGCCGGACCAACACCTACTCCGACCTCGACTCGACCCGGATCGACACCGACCTGTGGGCGAAGTTCTGGTTCAAGCCGAACCTCTGGCTGCGCCTCCGCTACCACTACGTGGATTACTCGGACGACGCACCGTACATGGTCGACACCTCGGGGACCTACCAGTACGCGGCCGCCGCGCTCGGCTACGCGTTCTGAGAGCCTGCGGATCCGACCTCCGGCCCCGCCCCCTCGGGCGGGGCCTTTTCATTCCAGTGCAGGGAGCGCCCGCACGGCCACGAGAAGGGTGCAAGGAGCAGGAATCAAGGACCAGGGACCACCCGCCCGCCCGGTTCCAGGGACGAGAGAGCAGGGTGCAGGGGGCAACCACCCGCCCGCCCGGCATTCGGCGAGAGCGGGTGCACCCTGCTCCTTGCACTTTGTGCCCGGGCGGCTGGGAGGCTGTTCCCTGCTCCCTGTTCCCTGCTCCCTGTTCCCTGTTCCCTGCTCCCTGCTCCCTGTTCACTGCTCCCTGCTCCCTGCTTGCCTGCCCCTGTGTCCGACCGACCCGCCACTGCGTCCGCCGGACCCGGACGCCCGGCCGGCCTGCTTCGACTGCGGCGCTCCCGGCTGGCACGGCTCGTGCTACGTCCGGGGCAGCGGCGGACGGAACCGCTGCGAAACGGAGGTCATCATGAGGATCGATCGGGTCTCGAAATGGATCGTCGCCGGCGCCGTCACGGCCGTCATGCTCGCAGCCCCCGTGCCGGGTGAGGCCCAGCGCCGTGCCGCCGCCCAGCTCGGCCCGCGGTGCGTCGGCGGCCTCGGCGCGCTCTTCGACGGCATCGAGCCGGTGCCGCTCTCCGCCGCAGAGGAGCAGGAGGCCCTCTACCTGCGCGAGGAGGAGAAGCTCGCGCGGGACGTCTACCTCGGCCTCGCCGAGCGCTGGCAGCTGCCGATCTTCGCCAACATCGCCAGGTCCGAGCAGAACCACATGGATCTCGTGCTGCTCGTCCTCGAGGTCTACGCCATCCCGGACCCGGTCGCCGACGACTCGGTCGGGGCCTTCACCGACGCTGCGCTCGCGAACCTCTACCTCGAGCTGAGCGCCCGGGGCGACCTGTCGCTGGTGGACGCCCTGAGCGTCGGCGCGACGATCGAGGACATGGATCTCGCAGATCTCCTCGGGCTCCTCGAGATGACCGACAACGAGCACCTCGAGCTGGTGGCCCAGAACCTCGCCAAGGGCTCGCGCAACCACCTGCGCGCCTTCGTGCGTGCGCTCGCCGCGCAGGGCGTGGCCTACGTCCCGCAGTACCTCGATCAGGAGACCTTCGATGCCGTCCTCGCTGCGGACTGGGAGCGCGGGGGCTTCGTCGACGCCGACGGGAACGTCGTCCCGGCCTGCGGGGCGGCGGTCGGCGGCTTCGGCATGCGCCGCGGTCCCGGCTTCGGCGGCCCGGGTGCAGGCGGCAGCGGAGGCAACGGAGGCAACGGCGACGGCGGGACCGGGAACGGCAACTGCGACGGCACCGGGCCCCACGGCGGGCAGAACAACGGCGGCAACGGCGGCAACGGCGGCGGTGGGACCGGGAACGGCGACTGCGACGGCACCGGCCCCAACGGCGGCGGCGACGGAGGCAACGGTCAGGGAGGTGACTGAGCGACCCAGCCGCCCACCCGCCCAGGAACAAGTAGCAAGGAGCAGGGAGCAGGGACCATCCACCCGCCCGCCCGGGTTTCCGGGTGGGCGGGTGCTCCCTGTTCCTTGCTCCCTATTCCTTGCTCCTTGCTCCCTGCTCCTTGGACCCGAGTGGTTGGGCGGTCTGCCCCTGCCCCCGGGAGGCCGGGGGATCTCGCATCTCGAACCTCGTATCTGACCGGCCGCCCGACTGCTCCCTGCCCCCTGCCCCCTGCCCCCTGCCCCCTGCCCCCTGCTCCCTGCTCCCTGCCCCCTACTCCCTGCCCCCTACTCCCCGCTCCCCGCCTGAGCCGCTGCCTCGCCACCGAACCTGAGGTACAGCACCGGCAGCACCATCAGAGTCAGCAGCGTCGAGGTCACCACGCCGCTCACGACGACCACGGCCAGCGGCCGCTGCACCTCCGAGCCGACGCCCGAGGCCCAAATCATCGGCACGAGGCCGAGGGCGGTGGTGGCGGCGGTCATCAGCACCGGCCGCAGCCGCAGCTCGGCGCCTTCGAGCACCGCATCGAGCCGCGGCCGGCCCTCGGCCTCGAGGTTGCGGAAGAACTCCACCATCACCAGGCCGTTGAGCACCGCGATGCCGAACAGGGCGATGAAGCCCACCGAGGCCGACACCGAGAGGTAGAGACCCGAGACCTTGAGGCCGATGACGCCGCCGACGAGGGCGAGCGGGATGTTGACGAGGATCAGGAACACGGGGCGCGTCGCGCGGAAGTTGAGGTAGAGGAGGATGAAGATCAGCACCAGCGCAACCGGCACCATCACCCGGAGGCGGGCCATGGCCCGCTGCTGCTGCTCGAACTGGCCGCCCCAGATGGCGAAGGAGCCCGTCGGCAGGACGAGCTCGGCCGCCAGCCGCTGCCGCGCCTCGTCGACGAAGCCGCCGATGTCGCGGCCGACGACGTTGAGCTCGACCACGACCCGGCGCCTCCCGTCCTCGCGCGAGATCTGGGCCGGGCCCTCGACGATCTCGATCGCAGCCACCTCGCGCAGCAGCACCCGCTCGCCGCCGGGGCTCGCGAGCGGCAGGTCGCGCAGGTTCTCGACCTCGGCGGTGAAGGCCCGCGGCAGGCGTACGACCACGTCGGTGCGGCGGTCGCCCTCCGGCACCGTGGTGACGACCCGGCCGCCGACGGCGGTCTCGATCAGCGCCTGCACCTGGGCGACAGAGACGCCCATCCGCGCCATGCGCCGCCGGTCCATGGCGATCTGCAGGTAGCCGAGCCCCTCGACCGCCTCCACCTTCACGTCGGCGGCGCCGCGCACCCCGGAGATGATCCGCGCCGCCTCCTCGCCGAGGAGGGCGAGCTCGTGGAGGTCATCGCCGAAGATCTTGACCGCGATCTGCGACTTGACGCCTGACAGCAGCTCGTCGACGCGCATCTGGATCGGCTGGGTGTAGCCGAACTCGACGCCGGGAATCGTCGCCAGGCGGTCGCGGATCGCCGCCACCAGGCCGTCCTTGCTGCGCGCCGTCACCCACTCCGCGCGGGGGGCCAGCAGCACGTAGATGTCGCTCTCCCCCACCCCCATGGGATCGGTCGAGATGTCGGAGCGTCCGGTGCGGCTGACCACGTGGCGCACCTCGGGCAGCTCCATGATCGTGGACTCGATGAGCGCGACCGTGGCCAGCGCCTGCTCGAGCGACACCGAGGGGATCTGGAAGGGCTGGACGACGATCGAGCCCTCGTCCATGGTCGGCAGGAACTCGGTGCCGAGGGTGGGCGCGAGGGCCGCCGCCACCGCGGTGAGGCCGAGGGCGAGGCCGAGGACGAGCCGCGGATGGGCGATGGCGAATCGCAGGTGGGGGCGGTAGAGCCGGCGCACGACATCGGCCGGGTGCTGGAAGCGGCCGCCGCCGAAGACCGGGACGGCCCGCAGCAGGAAGGAGCCCAGGCACGGGATCAGGGTGAAGGTCAGGAGCAGCGCACAACCCAGCGCGATCGCGATGGTGTAGGCGAGGGGCGCGAACATCTTGCCCTCCATGCCCTGCAGCGAGGCGATGGGGAGAAAGACGACGATGATGACCGCCACTCCGAAGGTCACCGGGCGCAGCACCTCGAGGGAGGCCTGACGGAGGAGCTCGCGGCGGTCGCGGGACGCCGCCCCCTCGGCGCCGAGCAGGCGCACGGCGTTCTCGACCAGCACGATGGCACCGTCGCCGAGCATGCCGATCGCGATCGCGAGGCCGGACAGGGTCATCAGGTTGAGGGACATGCCGATCGTGCTCATCACCAGGAAGGTGGCGAGTGCCGCGACCGGAAGCTGGATCGCCACCAGCACCGCCGAGCGCAGGTGCCCCATGAAGAAGAGCAGCACCAGGAGGACCAGCACCGCCCCCTGCAGGAGCGCGCCGCGGACCGTGCCGAGCGCTGTCGTCACCAGCTCGTTGCGGTCGTAGAAGGGCACGACCTCGACGTCCGGCGGCAGCGACTGGCGCGCCAGCTCGAGCCTCTCCTTGACCCCGGAAACGACGTCGCGGCCCGAGCCGCCGCGCAGCATGAGGACGATGCCCGCGACGGTCTCGCCGCGGCCGTCGCGGCTGATCGCGCCCTGGCGGATCTCCGGCGCGAGCTCCACCGCAGCGACCTGGGCGAGCAGCACCGGCACCCGGTCGCGGTAGGCCACGACGGTGTCCTCGAGGTCCTGGGCCGAGCGCACCCAGCCGTCGCCGCGGACGACGAACTGCTCGCCGCCGCGCTCCACGAAGGCGCCGCCGGCGACCGCGTTGTTGGCGGCCACCGCCGCCGCCAGCTCCTCGAGAGCGAGGCCGTAGCGCCGCAGCGCGACCGGGTCGGCGACGACGTGGAACTGCCGCACGAGGCCGCCGAAGGAGTCGACCCCGGCGACGCCGGGGACCGTGCGCAGGATCGGCCGCAGCACCCAATCCTGCAGCGAGCGCAGCTCCATGAGGTCGCGGGAGGGGCTCTCCAGGGTGTACTGGAAGACCTCGCCGAGCCCGGTCGAGATCGGGCCGAGGTTGCTCGATGTCCCATCGGGCAGCTCGCCGGCGACCGTGAAGATCCGCTCGAGCACGAGCTGACGGGCGAAGTAGATGTCGGTGCCGTCGTCGAAGACAACGGTCACCATCGACAGCCCAAACTTGGAGAGGGAGCGCACCTCGGTCGAGTGCGGCAGCCCGGCGCAGGCCTGCTCGATCGGGAAGGTGACCAGCTGCTCGATCTCGAGCGGAGACAGGGTCGGCGCCTGCGAGATCACGGTCACCTGGATGTTGGTGACGTCGGGAAACGCGTCGATCGGCAGCTCGCGGAAGGCGACCCACCCGCCGATGATCAGCAGCCCTGCCAGCAGCAGGACCACCAGCCGGTGGGCGAGCGAGACCTCGACCAGGCGCTGCATCTCAGTCCTCCCCGCCCTCGCCCCTGACCAGGGCCGACTTCAGGAGGAACACCCCTGCCACCGCCACCTCGTCGCCCGCCTGCAGGCCGTCGAGCACCTCGTAGCGCTCCCCGTCGCGCTGGCCGAGGACCACCGCTCGCGGTTCGAAGCCCTCGCCGGCGGCCACGAACACGCTGTCGGCGCCGCCGATGCTGATCACCGCCGACTGCGGAACCGCGAGCCCCGGGCGCGCGCTGCCGAGGTTGATGACCGCCTCGACAAAGGCGCCCGGGAAGCAGCTTTCGGTTCCTTCCTCGATGAGGGCGCGGACGCGGATGGTGCGGGTCGCCGGGTCGATCTGCGGCACCCGGGTGATCACCCTCGCCCGGCCCTTGGCCCCGCCGCGGCCCACCGGCTCGAACTCGACCAGGTCGCCGATCGTCACCGACCGCGCCTGGTCGGGGGCGACCTGCAGCTCGAGCTCGACGCGGGCCGGATCGCCGACCACGATCAGCGGCGCGTAGGCCTGCACCCACTCCTGCTCCTGCACCATCACCTCGAGGACGACGCCGTCGACGGGCGACGCGACCGGCAGGTGGGGGTCGAGCTGTTGGCTCGAGAGCACGCGCTCGAGGTCGTGCTCCGGGTAGCCGTGGTCGAGCAGCTCCTCCCGCGTGGCGCTCGCCCGCAGGCGCGCCGACAGCGCCTCCTGCTCGCGACGCTCGAGGTCGAGGCGGCTGATGCCTTCGATCGCCAGCAGCTCGCGGCCGGCCGCCAGCCGCTGCTCGGCGACCCGCACCTGGTCCACCGCCATCAGGAGCTCGCTCTGCATGGTGAGGAGCTCGTGCGAGTGCAGGACGACGACCACGTCGCCCCGCCGCACGCGCTCGCCGGGGGCCACCGCGAGCGACTCGACGCGGCCGCCCGCGATGGTCTTCAGGCCCAGGGTCGATCCCGGCGCGCGCACGACCTGGCCGACCGCGCGCAGGCGGCTGCCGAAGACCTCCTCCCCCACCGCCGCCACCACGATGCCGGCCCGCGCCTGCTGCTCGGGCGACAGTCTGACCAGCTCAGCGCCGGCCGCCAACGGCGCCGGCAGACACGCCAACAGGATCGCCAGGAACCGCCTCATGAGCCTTCCTCCACCCCCAGGTCCGCCGCCGGGAAGAGCGCCGGGTCGCCGAGCAGGTAGCCGAGCCGCAGGCGGGCCGCGAGCAGCTCGGCGCGGGCATCGATCACCGCCAGCAGCACCTCGTCGTGGCGCGCCACGCCTGCGACGTACTCCAGGTAGCCGATCGCGCCGAGGCGGTACTGGGCGAAGAGCGAGGCCTCGATGCGGTCGAGATCCGCCAGCAGCGGCTCCAGGGCGCGCAGCCGCGCCTCGGCGCCCGCGGCGCTCGCGAGCTCGCCGCGCGCTTCGCGCAGCGCCTCGGCGAGCGCCGCCTCGAAGCCCGCCGCGGCCGCCGCCTGGCGCTCGCGGGCGGCGACTCGCAGCCGGCCGCCGGCGCTGCCGAGCGGCAGCGGCACCGCGATCCGGAAGCCCCAGGCGTTGTAGCCCTCCAGGCCCTCGAGCGCCGGGAAGCGCTCCCACTCGGCCTCGACCTCCGGCAGGCCCCAGGCGACGGCGGCGGCGAGGCGCGCGCTCGCCGTCTCGAGCCCCGCCTGCCAGCCGGCGAGCCGCAGCGGCGGCCCGGCGGCCAGGGCCTCGGGGCCGAGGCGTTCGGCTGCCGGCGTGGCCGACAGCCTCGCGAGCTCCTCGAGGTCGCCGGTCCGCGGACGCAGGAAGGCATCGCCGCAGAGCTCGGCGGCTCCGTGTGCGAGGCCCGCCGCCGCGGCCGCGGCGAGCTCGAGCTCGGAGGCGGCCGTGCTGTGCTCGAGGTCGAGCTGCGACACCTCGGTGCCCGCAACCTCGCCCAGCTGGTGCCGGGCCTCGAGCAGCGCGAGCGCGGTCTCGAGGCGAGCGACGCGCTCGCGCCGCACCGCGACGACCTCGTCGGCGGCGGCCAGCGCCAGCCAGCGCCGCGTGGCCTCGACCGCGATCGCGCGCCGGGCGGCTTCGCGGGCCGGGGCGGCCCCGTCCTCGGCGAGGCGGCTCAGGTCGCGGGCCGGTCCGGCCTGCCCGAAGAAAAGGAAGGGCGTGGCGAGCCGCACCGTGTCCTGCGCGTTGGGCGTCCGCTCGCCGCCGAGGCCCTCGCTCTGCCACTCGAGGGTCGGGTTGAAGGCCGCAGCCCCGGCCCGCGCCTCGGCGCCGTGCGCCGCGAGCTCGGCCAACCGTGCCGCGAGCGCCGGCGACGCGGCCGCCGCCGCGCGCTGCACGGCCGCGACCCGCGTCCCCGCATCCTCGGCGGCGGCGGAGGCGGCCGCAGCGGCCAGCAACGCTCCGCTCAGCATCAGGCGTCCGACCACGGGGATGCACTCAAGTATCATTTCAATCAATGAATTAAGTCGATAATTGAACAATCATGCAGATGACGGCGCCGGCGGCCGGCGGCGCCGCGAAAGCCCGGCCTCAGATGACGGTGCCGTCGGGGATGACCGCGTTCTTGGCCACCACCACGATGCCGTCGCGGATCGCCCAGGCCTCGCCA
>JALOKS010000348.1 GCA_025456385.1 Thermoanaerobaculales bacterium
TCACCGCCCGCGGCGATCTCGAGCGCGCGGTGCCCGGCATCGTGCGCTCGGCCTTCGGCCTGACGGGCCAGAAGTGCTCGGCGCTGTCGCGGGTCTACGTCGAGGAGGAGGTGGCCGACGAGCTGCTCGAGCGGCTGCTGGCCGCGACGCGCGCGGTCACGGTCGGCGACCCGACGCGGCGCGAGCTCTGGATGGGCCCGCTGATCAACGAGCGCGCGGCGCAGAGCTTCGAGCGCTGCTGCGAGCGCCTCGCCGCCGGCGGCGGCCGCATCCTCTGGGGCGGCGGGCGCCTCGATGACGGCGAGCTCGCGCACGGCCACTTCGTCGCCCCGACCCTGGCCGAGGCGCCGCTCGACCACCCGCTGTTCGGTGAGGAGATGTTCGTGCCGATCCTCATGGTGGCCCGGGTCCGCGACCTCGCCGAGGGCGTCGCGCGCGCCAACGCGAGCGCACTGGGCCTGACCGCGGGCTGCTACGGCGACGAGGCCGACCTGCGGTACTTCACTGACCACATCGAGGCCGGCGTGCTCTACCTCAACCGCCCCCAGGGCGCGACCACCGGCGCCTGGCCGGGCTACCAGGCCTTCGGCGGCTGGAAGGGCTCGGGCTCCACCGGCAAGGCGATCGGCTCCGCCTATTACCTGCCGCTCTACCTGCGCGAGCAGAGTCAGACCGTCGTCGAGTAGGCGACCCAGACTCGTCATCCCGAGCGAGCAGTGCGCCCGCCTCTCACCTTGTCATCCCGAGCGAGCGGCGGCGCGTAGCGCCGGCGCGAGTCGAGGGACCCCGTGAAGTGAGATCGCAAACCCGAGCACGGCGCACTCTCCGGTGACTTCACGAGATCCTTCGACTCGGGCCCCGGGGGCCCTCGCTCAGGATGACGCTGGGGTGTTGCGGCGGGCGGCCTCGCCCCCAATGACATGAACCGCAAGGTGTTGTCATAGCATCTGTTACCGCTGCGAAGCGGCGTAACGCTGCTCAGGATGACGCGGGCACCCATCGGTGTCTCTGACCTGCCTCGATTCAGATCCCATGCAACCCGAGTTGTGCCTGGCAAATGGGGGCGCGGCGAGGAGTTACGAAGAAGGGGAAGCCCACCTCAAGGCTTCCCCCTGACACGAATCTGTGGACTCTCCAAGCTCAGTTGAGGACAATTTTGGTTTTGCATTCACCTTTGATGTAATCCGGATCGAACACACAGTGGAAGCCACCGCTAAAAGTCATGCTTTCCCCGTCCGGCGCTGAAAGAACTCCGTGTGCGGATAGCCTGTAAGAGTTGTGGCGGTTGTGGTCGTAATAGAAACCTTCCAGGTCATTGTCGTTGTAGATCGCATCGAGGGTTCCCTGGGCTATTGGGGGAAAGCTGAGAATATACCCGCAGGCGTCGCCTTCGAGGATTGACGCTGGCCAGACTGACGCCAGCACGTCGTCCCCTTTGAGAACCACGTGAATCAGTCCGTCGTCAGCAGGCGGGAAATTCTGCTGAAGGTCCCAAAACGATCCCACAAAACCTCCGCTACAGATTGCGACGGCGTCCGCACCGATGATCGCGAAGTATCCGCGTTTCTCATCTGCGAAGTTCCACCACCACCCGTACACCTCATCCCGAACCACGTTCGGACCGGACGAAACAGGCGGGCCCTGTGCCAAGAGCGGTGCGGCCACGAATGCGATCGTCACAACAGCGAGACACACCCGTACTTTCATGTCTGTCCTCCTCTCATCAGGTCGTCATCACGAAAAATGGGATTACCACCCGATCGGGAGGCCCCCGTGACCGCTGGGCGTTGTCTCGAGGCATGCCCGGTTCTCCGTTTTCTCGTCGTTCAGGGGCGCGCCTTTCCTCTTCGCAGTGGAGCCTGCCGCGTCGACGACTTTGGCTTGAGTGAGTTGCCTTTCCTCAATGTGGCCCCGCCACCCCTCAAAGGCATAAGGGAATCATGGGGAGGTCATGGGCGACCCAATCCCCGAAACCTGTAACACTTCCAAGTTGAGGATCAGGCTAGAGTTGACCTGCGGGACGCAAGGATCGATGGACGCACGGGTGCCACGTTCCCCATTGTTGCATTGTGTCAGAAGGTGCCGTGATGGTGCCGGGCACGTAGGTTTCACCCTGCCTCTGTCATCCCGAGCGAGCGGCGGCGCGCAGCGCCGGCGGGAGTCGAGGGATCCCGTGAAGTCGGGAGCGCGTCGTCCGAGTCAGTCCTCCCCCACCACCAGCGGCAGCTCGATGAAGCTCGCGTGCTCCGGCGCGTGCCAGACGCGCTGGGTGGCCTTCACGAAGTCCTCCGGCTTGGCCCAGAAGATGCTCGGCACGAAGCTCTGGGGGTTGCGGTCGTAGAGCGGGAACCAGCTCGACTGCACCTGCACCATCAGGCGGTGGCCGGGGAGGACGACGTGGTTGGCGGTCGGCAGGCCGAAGCGGTAGAGGAGCGGCTCGCCGGGCGGGATCGGCGCCGGGTGCTCGAAGCTCGAGCGGTAGCGGCCGCGGAAGATGTCGGCCGCGACCATCAGCTGGTAGCCGCCCATCTCGGGCCGGCCCGCGACCTCGGGCGGGAAGACGTCGATGAGCTTGACCACCCAGTCGGCGTCGCTGCCGCTGGTCGAGGCCACGAGGTTGACGACCGGCCGGCCGCTGATCTTCAGCGGCTCGGCAAGCGGCGCGGAGACGAAGGCGAGCACGTCGGTCCGCCCCGAGGCTTCGCGCTGGTCGTCGACCAGCCACTCCGGCCAGCTCAGGCCCTCGTCCTCGTAGCCCACCGGCTCGATCGGCCGCGCGCGGTAGGGCACCGGCTTGAGGGGGTCGGAGACGTACTCGCTGAAGGCCGCCTCGCCCGCGGCCGGCGCAGCGAAGCCGAGCGCGAGCCCGTCGCGGAGGTAGAGCGGCGTCGCCTCGACCCGACAGTCCGCGACGCAGCCCGCCGGCCAGGCCTCGAGCCGCCGCCAGGTGTCGCTCCCGGTCTCGTAGGCGAGCACCGGCGGCACGCCGTGCGCCGGCGCGCCGTCCTTCAGGTAGTGCGCGAGGAAGGGCGCGAGCGCCTCGCGCCGGAACTCGAGCGCGGTGTCGCGGCCGAAGCGCAGCGCGCCGAGCGAGCTGCCGTCGCCGATCTGCTGGCCGTGGTTCCAGGGCCCGAGCACCAGGTAGAGGAGGTCGTTGGCCGCGTCCTGGGGCTCGAGGGCCTCGTAGACCGCGATGTCGCCGTAGATGTCCTCCTGGTCCCAGAGGCCGTGGACCA
>JALOKS010000075.1 GCA_025456385.1 Thermoanaerobaculales bacterium
CCCCCCCGGAGCACCAGCAGGAAACAGCCGACCGCGACCCGAGCCCGCATGCGGACCCCCTCCGGGGCTGCCGTGGCATCGGTCCCGGACAGGCCCCGCCGCCCCGGGGGAGGATATTAAGCTGGCGTGAAGCCGCGGTCAAACGGAGGCCGCGGCGCCCTCGGCCCCACCCGCCGACGCGTCGGCGGGCATGCTCACCGTGACCTTGGTGCCGACGCCCTCCCGCGAGTCGAGGCTCAAGCTGCCGCCCATCAGCTGCACCATGTGCTTGACGATCGCGAGACCGAGGCCGAGGCCCCCGCGACCCGGGGTGCGCGCCTTGTCGACGCGGTAGAAGCGCTGCATCACCGCACCGAGCTCGGTGGCGGGGATGCCCTCGCCGCTGTCGGCCACCTCGAGCACCACCTGCTCGCTGCGCAGCCGCGCGCGCGTCCGCACCCAGCCGCCGCTGCGGTTGTACTTGATCGCGTTGTCCACGAGGTTGCTGAGGACGCGATAGAGGCCGCGCCGGTCGCACCAGCAGCGGAGATCCTCGGGCACGTCGAGCTCGAGCGCCACCTCCGCGCGCAGCGCCTCCGGCCCGAAGTCGGCCATGACCTCGCGCACCAGCACCGCGACCGGCAGGCTCTCGAGGTGCAGCTCGACCTCGCCGGCCTCGATGGAGGCGAGCTCGTAGAGCTCGGCGGTGAGCCGGTCGATTCGTTCGACCTGGCGGATCAGGAGCTCGGCCTCCGGGGACGCGACCTCCGTCTCGAGCGACTCGACCGCGGTGCGCATCACGGTCAGCGGCGACCGCAGCTCGTGCGAAAGGTCCTGAACGAAGCGTCGCCGCAGCTCGGCCGCCTTGCGCACCAGGCCGACGTCCGCGAGCAGCACCACCGCGCCGCCGTCGCGCACCGGGAAGGCGTGCACCTCCCACAGCCCGCGCGGGTTCTCGACCACGACACTTCCCGGACGCTCGCCGCCCGCCGCCGCGCGCACCGCCTCCACCGCCTGCGGGTTGCGGAGGATCTCCAGCAGGTGGGTGTCCGGGTCGACCCGCTCGACGCCGCAGAAACGCAGGGCGACCTGGTTGATGAGCCGGATCTCGAGCCTCGAGCTCACGACCAGCAGCCCCTCGCCAAGGCTCGACGAGAGATCCTCGAGCAGCGTCGAGGTGTGGCGTCGAGCCTCCTCGCAGCCCGCGAGCGCGGAGCGCATCTCGGCAAGCAGCCGCCGCGCCTCGCCGGCGGTGGCCGCGCCGAGGCCCCGCGCCAGCTCGCGCAGCGGCGCCCCGCACAGCTGCCAGTGGACTGCCTCGACGACCACCGCCCCGGCCACCCACACGGCCACGATCCCCGTCACGGGCCCCGCCTCCCGACTCGCCGCCCAGACGAGCAGGGCGGCGAGCAGCGGCGCGGCCGCAGCCGCGGTCGCAGCGAGGTGCGTGAGACGCCTCACGGGTAGCCCCGGAAGCGGTAGCCGGCTCCGATCACGGTTTCGATGACCTCCTGACCGAGCTTCTTGCGCAGGGCGCGGACGTGGACGTCGACGGTGCGCGTCTCGACCTCGCTCGACAGGCCCCACACCCGCTCCAGGATCCGCTCCCGCGTGACCACCCACGGCCGGCTGGTGATGAGGTACCAGAGGAGCTCGAACTCGCGCATGGTCAGCCGCACCTCGGCCCCGTCGAAGCTCACGTCCAGCGGGCCGCGGCGGACCCCCAGCCGGCGGTCGTGGTACTCGTCCTCGGGCACGCCGCCGTCGAGGGCGCGCCGCCGCAGCAGGGCGCGGATGCGGCTCTTGAGCTCGCGCAGCGAGAAGGGTTTGGTGACGTAGTCGTCGGCGCCGAGGTCGAGGCCGAGGATGCGGTCGCTCTCGTCGACCCGTGCGGTGAGCATGATGATCGGGAGGTCGCGCACCGCGCTGGTGTCGCGCAGCTCGCGGCACACGCTCAGCCCGTCGAGGTCCGGCAGGTTGAGGTCGAGCAGCACGAGGTCCGGGGGACGGCCCAGAATCCCGTCGAGGCCCTCGCGACCGGTTCGGTAGACCGTCACCTCGTAGCCCTCCTTCTCGATGGCGGGGGCCAGGGTCTGGCAGAGATCAGGGTCATCCTCGACCAACACGATGCGCTCGCGTGCCATGTCAGCTCTCTCCTTCCCGATCGACGACCTCGACGTTGCGGCCACCGCCGTGGCGGATCGGCCGACCCTCGACCAGGTACACGACCTCCTCGGCGATGTTGGTCGCCTGGTCGGCGATCCGCTCCGCGAAGCGGGCCACCAGCAGGAGGACGATCAGGTTCGCCACCCGCTCGGGTGCGGCCGTCATCTCGGCGAGCAGCTGTCGGTAGTGGCCCCAGTAGAGGCGGTCGACCTCGTCGTCGCGGGCGATGACGTCGCGGGCTCCGCCGACGCTCCGCTGCACGTAGGCGGCAATGGCGTCCGCCACCATCGCCCGCGACAGCGCGAGCATCCGCGGCAGGTCGAAGAGCGTGCCGGATGCCTTCGCGCCGTCGAGGTCGATCAGGTAGCGCGCGATGTTGACGACGTTGTCGGCGATCCGCTCGAGCCCCGGTCCGAGCTTGATGGCGACGATCACGAAGCGGAGGTCGGTCGCCATCGGCTGGTGGCGGGCGATGAACTCGGTCGCGAGGCGGTCGATCTCGATCTCACAGGCGTCGATCCGGTCGTCGCCGCGGATCACCTCCCGCGCGAGCTCGAGGTCGCGCTCGACGAGGACCTTGGCGATGTCGTCGAGGGACTTCTCCACCAGGCCGGCCATGGTCAGCACCTGCTGCTTGATCTGATCGAGGTCCTGCTCGAACTGCCGGGCCATCGGCCCTCCTCCCGCCGCCTCAGCCGAAGCGGCCGGTGATGTAGTCCTCCGAGAGCTTCTCCCGGGGGTTGGTGAACATGCGGGCCGTCGCGCCGAACTCGACCAGGCGCCCGGCCATCAGAAAGGCCGTGAAGTCGGCCACCCGCGCCGCCTGCTGCAGGTTGTGGGTGACGATGACGATCGTGTAGCGCTCCTTGAGCCGGACCAGGGTGTCCTCGATCTTCGCGGTCGAGATGGGATCGAGGGAGGAGGCCGGCTCGTCGAGGAGCAGGATGTCGGGCTCGTTGGCGAGCGCGCGCGCGATGCACAGCCGCTGCTGCTGGCCACCGGAGAGGTCGAGCGCCGACTCGTCGAGGCGGTGGCTGACCTCCGCCCAGAGGTCGGCGAGGCGTAGCGAGTGCTCGGCGATCTCGGCCAGGCGCGCCGGGTCGCGGACGCCAGACATGCGGGGCCCGAAGGTGACGTTGCGGCGAATCGACATCGGGAAGGGGTTCGACTTCTGGAACACCATCCCCACCCTCTTGCGCAGGCTCTCGAGGTCGACCTCGGAGGTCGTGACGTCAACCCCTTCGACGAAGACCCTGCCGCTGACGCGGACCTTCGGGTAGGCGTCGTTCATGCGGTTGAAGCAGCGCAGCAGGGTGGTCTTGCCGCAACCCGAAGGCCCGATCACGGCCGTGATCCGCCGCCCCGGCACGCGGAGGTCGACCTCGGCAAGGGCGCGCACGGGGCCGTAGTGGAGGCTCAGCTCGCGGGTCTCGAGGACCGGGTCATCCCCCTGGGTCATCGTCCTCAGCCCTCCAGCACGCGGTACGCCGCGCGCACGCGGCGGCGGACGAGGATCGCCGTCAGGTTCACGACCACCACCAGGACCAGGAGCAGCAGGGTGCTCGCGAAGGCCATCGGCTTCGCGGCCTCGATGTTGGGCGACTGCATGGACACATCGTACACATGGAAGCTGAGGTGCATGAACTTGCGGTGAAGGTGGAGAAACGGCGGCTCGCCGTCCACCGGCAGGGCGGGCGCGAGCTTGACCGCCCCGGTCAGCATCAACGGCGCGACCTCCCCGGCGGCGCGGCTGATGGCGAGGATCAGACCGGTCAGGATCCCCGGCAGCGCGGCCGGCAGCACGATCTGGAGGAGGGTCTGCAGCCGGTTGGCGCCGAGGGCCCGCGCCCCCTCGCGCCAGCTCGACGGCACCGCCTGCAGTCCCTCGCGGGTGGCCACCACCACGACCGGGATGGTGAGCACCGCGAGGGTCAGCGAGGCCCACAGGATCCCTCCGGTGCCGAAGGTGGGCGACGGCAGCTCGTCGGCGAAGAGGCTGCGATCGACGGCGCCGCCGACGCCGTAGACGAAGAAAGCGAGCCCGAACATGCCGAAGACGATCGACGGCACCCCCGCCAGGTTGTGGATCGCACGGTCGGCGACCCACTGCAAGGGGCCGTCCCCGGCGTACTCGTGGAGGTAGACCGCCGCCAGCACGCCGAGCGGCATCACCGCCACGCTCATCAGCAGCACCATCAGGACGGTGCCGAAGAGCGCCGGGAAGACCCCCCCTTCGGTGTTGGCCTCGCGGGGCGCCGAGAACAGGAAGCGGAGGGCGGAGCCGGCCGCGTGCAGCGCCCGTTGCAGGGGCCCGAGGCGGTTCGACCAGGTGAGGCGCTCGACCGTTGCCATGCCGACCTCGAGGCTGACCGCGCCGGTGTCCAGGATGACGGCGGCGCCGGCCAGACGCCGCTCGCGCTCCCGAATCGCGGCCTCGAGCGTCTCGAGGCGGGGCCGGAGCTGCTCCCGGAGGGTCGCTGCCGCGCGTTCCGCGTCGGCGAGGTCGTGGGCATCCGCCGCGCTGCTGCGCCGCAGGCGCTCGAACGCGTGCTCCGCCTCGGTCAGCGGCCGCCGCACCCGGGCGTGCCGGGCGCGCTCGCGGCGCAGCGCGCGCCGCTCGGCGGCCGCCGCCGCCAACGCGGCGGCGAGAGCCTGGTCGTCGCCCGGGGGCACCGCCTCGCCCTCGAGGCTGCGGCAGGACAGGAAGCGCCCGAGAGCCTCGCCGCCGACGCTGCGTTCGATCGCCACCGCGTCCTGCGGGCGCCGTCGGACGATGATCGCGGCCTCGTCGACCGCGAGGTGGTCGTCGCCCCCGAGCTCGCGGTTGCCGACCTTGAGGAGCAACGGTCCGAGGCCGCCGTCGCGCGCCGGCTCGCGGCGCACGATCTCGCCGACCACCCGGCTCCCGTCGGCGAGCTCGAGCTCCCACACCGGGGCCGGCCAGAACCAGACCGCCGCGTTCGCCGCCACCACCCACAGCAGGACCGCGAGCATCAGCAGCACGAGGAGGGTGGCGAGAGCCGTCGTGAGCACACCCGCCCCGCCGTGCGCGAGGAGCGGCGGGCGGGGCAGGACGCGCGGCTCAGAATCTGGCATAGCGGCTCCGCAGGGCGCGTCCGACCGCGCCGGCGGCGGTCGTGATCGCGAAGCTGAAGGCGAACAGCAGGAGGCCGGTCACGAAGAGGACCCGGTAGTGGGTGGTGCCGATGGCGGCCTCCGGGATCTCGACCGCGATCGCCGCCGCCATCGTGCGCATGCCGTCGAAGGGACCGAGGCCGGTGAGGGCGGTGTTCCCCGAGGCCATGAGCACGATCATGGTCTCGCCGACCGCGCGCCCGAAGCCGAGGAAGACGGCCGCGAACAGGCCCGGGCTCGCCGCCGGCAGGACCATGCGCGTCGCGGCCTGCCAGCGGGTGGCGCCGAGCGCGCGCGCCGCGTGGGTCAGCGAGCGCGGCACCGAGGAGCAGGCATCCTCGGCAACGGTGAAGATCACCGGGATGACCGCGAAGCCGAGGGCGACGCCGACGACCAGCGCGTTGCGCTGGTCGTAGCGGAGGCCCCACTCCGCGAACAGCCAGCGCGTGAGGTCGCCGCCGAACAGGAGCCGCTCCAGCGGGCCGGCGACCCACCACACGACCGCCAGCACCGCCGCCGCGGCGGCCGCGACCAAGCCGAGCTCGATGCCGGCGGAGGTCCGTCGGCGGAAGGCCGGGGGCAGCACCCGCCACCCGAGAAGGGCGAGCAGGACGACCGCGGGCAGGGCGACCAGCGACATCAGGGCCGGCAGGAGGAAGGCCTCGAGGCGCGGCGCGAGCCACAGCGCCGCCAGGAAGCCGACCACCACCGACGGCACCGCCGCCATCAGCTCGACGGCGGGCTTGACGACCGCCTGCAGCCGCGGCGGGGCGAGCTGCGACACGTAGACCGCTGCGAGCAGGGCGAGCGGCACCGCCACCAGCATCGCGTAGGCGGTCGCCTTCAGGGTGCCGAGGATCAGCGGCGTCACGCTCAGCTTGCGCTCGAAGCTGTCGTCGCCGCCGCTCGTCTGCCAGACCAGGCGGGGCCGCGCGTAACCCTCGTAGATCCGCGGCAGGAGCAGCGTGCGGAGGCTGACCTCGGAGTGCGGGTCATCGAGGCCGGCGAAGGCGATCCCGGACGGGCCGAGGCCCGCGACCGCGGTCCCTCGCGGCGCCATCGCGAGCGCCGAGAGCGGCGCGATCGGCCACATCGTGGCGACGCGGCGCGAGCCCGTGGTCGCGTTGTAGACGGCGAGGCTGCCGTCGGCCCCGGCGACCGCGAAGCCGCGGCTGCGGTCGGCGGCGGCGAGCGCGATCGGGCGGGCCCCGAGCGCGCGCGGGCGGCGGACCACCCGCCACTGCGACGCAGCCGGAGCGATCTCGACCTCGTCGCGGTGCGCGAGCGTGCGGCCGACCCCGTCATCGGGGACGACGAGCCGCGCCCCGGGCTCCACGACCACCCCCCGCAGCCGCAGGCTCCGCGAGGTGCCGTTGCGCACCTCGACCCGGCGCTGGGCCTGGAGGAGGGCGAGCGCGCCGTCATCGGAGGCCGCCAGCAGCGAGCGGCCGCCGTCTAGGAAGCAGACCAGGGCGACGTCGACGGGCGGCAGCCCGAGCTCCTCGGGACGGCCGTCCGGGAGGCGGACGAGCTCGAGCGCGCCGTCCGGCCGCACGAGGGCGGCGGTCGCGAGGCCTTCGGCGAGAGCGGCGGCACGCGCGCCGCCCGGCGGCAGCGCGAGCTCCGACCAGGCTCCTTCCCGCCAGCTCCAGGCTGCGGTCCGGGCTGCCGACCAGACGAGCACCGCGAGCTCGTCGTCATCGCCGCCGGCGGCGACGGCCAGCCCCAGCCACGCGACCTCGGGGTCCAGGGCGAGCGGCGTCGTCAGTGGCTGCCAGCCGGGGGCATCGGCGGCTCGGCCGGCACGGACGCGACCGACCGTCAGCAGGCCGGAGGCGTCGAGCGCGGCCTGCAGCCCGCCCGGCTCGTGGACGGCGGCCCGCAAGGGGACCGCGACCTCCGGCAGGCGGGCGAGGATGGCTCCCGAGGCCTCGCGGACGACGCCGCGTGCATCGAGGGACCAGGGCCGGCCGCTGCGCTCCGGAAAGCCCACCGCCAGCGTCGCCTCGCCGGTCGCAGCGATGCTCGGCGGCGCCAGGCGTGCCCTCAGGAAGAGCGGCAGCGCGCTGAGGGTGATGCCGAGGACCATGACCGCCACCAGCAGGACCACGAGGCCGCCGCCGCAGCGGATGACGGCGGCGGCGATGCGGTCCTTGGTGCGCTCGCTCGACCCGCGGCGGGCCACGGTCCGCTCAGCCGGCGATCTTGCCGAGCTGCTGCTCGGCGGTCGCCGCGTCAAGAGGGTGGAAGCCGGCACGGATGACGACGCGCTGGCCGTCGGCCGAGAGCATGAAGCGGATGTACTCGAAGGTCAGGCGGTCGAGAGGGGTCCCGGGCGCCTTGTTGATGTAGACCTCGAGAAACCGGGCGAAGGGGTAGCGGCCGTTGGCCGCGTTGGCGAAGGTCGCGCTCACCGGGGGCGCGCCCTCCTCGACCAGGATCGGCACCGCACGGACCCCGGGGGTCGCATACCCGATCCCCGAGTAGCCGATCCCGTAGCGGTCGGCGCCCACGCCCTGCACGACCGAGGCCGAGCCGGGCTGCTCCTTGACGGTCGCCTTGAAGTCGCCGCGACAGAGCGCATGGTTCTTGAAGTAGCCGTAGGTCCCGGAGGCGGCGTTGCGGCCGAAGAGGGAGATCGGGGCCGTCCGCCAGCGGCCGTCGAGGCCGAGCTGGCCCCAGACGCTGAGGTCGGCCGGAGCGCCGCAGCGGCGCGTGGTCGAGAAGACGGCGTCGACCTCGGCGAGGCTCAGGTGAGGGATCGGGTTGTCGCGGTGGACGAAGATGCCGACGGTGTCGAGGGCGACGTCGACGCGGACCGGGGCGTAGCCGAAGCGCTCCTCGAAGCCCTCCTCCTCGCTCGCGAAGATGCGGCGGGACATGTTGGCGATGTTGACCGCGCTCTCGGTGAGGGCGGGCGGGCCGGTCGACGAGCCCTTGCCCTCGATCTCGACCGTGACCTGCGGGTAGACGCGGCGGAAGGCCTCCGCCATCAGGGTCTGCAGGACGAGCATGGTGTCGGAACCGGCGGCGATGAGGCTGCCCGACAGGCCGTCGACCGGCGTGTACGCGGGCAGGCCGGGGTCGACGCGCGGCGGCCGCTCGGGAGCTGAGGCGGCGAGGCCGAGGATCGCGACGAGCGCGAGGGAGGAGGATCTCATCATCGGCGGTGGCACGGTCGCGGCAGCCGGAGCGATGCACCGGGGGCGACCGCCAAGGATGGGGCGTCGGTGTGAAGCTGAGGTGAAGACCCACGGCAGCGGCGGCTCGCGGGCCGCGGCGGGCGCGCCGGGACTCCCGGCAGCGCACGGGCGGCGGGCGCGTGCTGGCTGCGGTGGCCGGTTCGAAGCTCGGTAGGCTCCATGCTCGCAGCGATTCTATACGAGGCGCGGGCCGCGCCGACCCCGGCCTGGGCGCACGCGGCCCGCTGCGACCGGGCCCGGGCGGCCGGCTGCCCCGGGGTCCTCAGGCCGGGGCCGGCCACAGCGGAATGAAGCCCGCCTCGGCCACCACCGCCTGCCCGGCCGGCGACACGCACCAGTCCGTGAAGACCTTGGTGGCGCCCCGCGGCGGAGCGGTCGCATAGAAGTAGAGGTAGCGGGCCAGCGGGTAGCTGCCGTCGCGCGCCGAAGCGGGCGTCGGAACGACACCGTCGATCGCGGCGTGGGTCAGCGCGGGGCCGAAGACCAGCCCCCCGAAGCCGATCGCGCCCGGCTCCTCGGCGACGACCCGAGCCACGTCGTCGCTCCGCCGCGCGACCCGCGCCGCCGGGCTGAAGGCGGCTCCCTGGAGGACGTGGTCGCGGAAGAACTGCTGGGTCCCCGAGCTCGGCGGCCGCACGACGACGATGATCGGTGCGGACGGACCGCCGAGCTCGCGCCAGTCGGCGACGCTGCCGGCGAAGATCCGCCGCAGCTCGTCGAGAGTGAGCGCACGCACCGGGTTCGCCGGATTGAGGAAGACGCTGAGGGCGTCACGCGCGAGCAGCAGCTGCACGCCGAGGGTGCCGAAGCGCCCGTGGAGGGCCGCCACCTCCTCGGATCGGAACGGCCGCGAGGCCGCGCACAGCTCGAGCTCGCCCTCAACCAGGCCGCGGACGCCGGCATCGGTGCCGCCGCCCGCGACCCGCACGGCGATCCCCGGGTGCGCGCGCATGAACTCGACGGCGAGCCGGCGGTTGAGCTCGAGCATGGTGTCCGAGCCGGCGATCCGGACCTGCCCCGAAACCCGCGGCAGGCTGCAGCCGGCGGCGAGCGCGGCAGCCAGCAGCAGTGCGAGCTCAGTCCTCGAGCGCCCGCGAGAGCATCCGCTCGTAGGCGAAGGGCGCTCCCGGTCGCCACGAAGGCTCCTCGACCTCATCAGCCACAGCATAGACGAACGCCGCCATCACCCCCGCGTGCTGGCGGGCGGCCTCCCAGTCGAGGGGCTGCTCGAGATCGTCGGCCGGCGAGTGGTAGACCTCACGCAGCCAGCGCAGCGTCGCGCGGATCGCCTCGTCGCGGCTGCGGCCGCGCCACTGATCGGAGCGGGCGAAGGATTCGCTGTCGAGGAAGGCCTCGGGAGCCGGCGCCAGGGCCAGACCGAGGCCCTCCGCCACCCGCTCCAGGGTTGGACCGAGGGTCGAGAGCTCGCCGCCGACGCCGATGAGGTCCGCGAAGGCGGCGTTGAAGGCGAGGCCGTCGACGTTGACATTGGCGACCATGCGGCCGACCGGCAGCGGAGGGTGGTCGAGGAAGTACTGCGCGCCGAGGAGGCCAGCCTCCTCGCCGGTGGTAAAGACGAAAATCACCGGACGGCGCGGCCGCCGGCCCGCCTCGGCGAGCACGCGTGCGATCTCGAGCACGCCCGCGACGCCGAGGGCGTTGTCCACGACGCCGTTGTAGATGCGGTCTCCATCGACTTCGGGACCGATGCCGAGATGGTCGGCGTGGGCCGACACCACGACCGCCGTGCCCGCCAGGCGCGGTTCGCGTCCGGGGAGCCGCGCCACCACGTTCGGAGCCAGGGCGTCGCGGGTCCG
>JALOKS010000349.1 GCA_025456385.1 Thermoanaerobaculales bacterium
CTGCTCGGCGAGCACTTCGAGACCTACGGAGAGCGCCTCGACCGCCGCCGCTGGTTCGGCCTCATCAACTCCGAGGCCACCGGCGAGGACGTCACCGACGACGCCCTCGCCTGGTTCGACAGGCACCGCGCGAGGGTGCCGGCGCGCCCCTTCTTCCTGTGGGTCCACTACATCGAGCCGCACGCCCCGTACCGCCTCCACGATCGCGATGCCGCCCGGCTCGGCATCGCCGGCGGCCAGGCCGGCAAGAGTGACCGCTACGACACCGAGGTCGCCGCCGTCGACCGCGCCATCGCCCGTCTGCTCGACGGGATCCGCCCGCGGCTGCCCGCCGGCGAGCTGATCGTCGTCTTCACGGCGGACCACGGCGAGAGTCTGGGCGAGCACGACTACTGGGGTCACGGGCGCTTCCTCTACGAGCCGGAGCTGCGCATCCCGCTCGGCGTGGTCTGGCCCGGCCGCGTCCCCCCCGCGGCCTTGGACCCGCAGGCGACCCTCCTCGACCTCGCGCCGACCCTGCTCGAGCTCGTCGGCCTGCAGGTGCCGGCGGAGCTCGCCGGCACGAGCTGGGCCGGGGCTCTGCGCGGCGGCGAGCCGGTAGCCGAGCGCCGCTCCTGTTACCAGGCCCATCGCGGCGCGGTCCACGGTGGGCGCGACAGCGACCGCAAGCGCTCCAAGGGCTTGCTGGCGGTCGCAGTCATCGAGGGCTCGCGCAAGGAGATCCTGCATCTGGTCCGCGACGAGCACCTCGTCTTCGACCTCGGGGCGGACCCGCAGGAGCTCCGGAGCCTGGTCGGCCTGCGGTCGCGTGCCTCGAGCGAGCTCCTCGGCTGCCTCGCCGAGGTCTCCCGGGGTCTTGGTGCCCTCGACCGCCTGGCCGCCGACACGCTGGATGGCGAGACCGTCGAGCAGCTCCGCGCCCTCGGCTATCTGGAGTGAGGGAAGGGGTCACCGCTTCCGCGGCCGGAGCCCGGCGCGGGAGCATCGGCGAGTTGTAGCGACTGATTCCTGGTAGCCATACAATGGGTAGCCCGACCCGCCGGAGGTGGCGGCGGGCGGCCCACGGGGCCATATTGAAGGACAGCACCACCAGGGAGAGGCACGATGCTCAGACGACAGAGGATCACGGGCACCAGGATCGTCAAGGTCAGCTTCATCCTGCCGGGCGACGACCCGCGGCTTCCCGCCGCGGTGGTCGGGGACTTCAACGACTGGGACCCGACCGCCGACCGATTCCGGCGCCGCAGCAACGGCACCGCGAGCGCCGTTCTCTCTCTCGAGGCCGGGCTGCACTACCGTTTCCGCTACCGCAGCGCCGACGGCCGCTGGTTCAACGACGACGAGGCCGACGGCTACGAGGCCAATGTCCACGGCTCGGTCGACTGCATCGTGGTGCCCTGAGCCGACGAGGCTCCCTGTGATGCGAAAAAGCCACCCGGAGGGTGGCGTCTCGAGCATATGGCGGGGCCGACGAGACTCGAACTCGCGACCTCCGGCGTGACAGGCTAACCAGCTGAACTACGACCCCGCATCGTTCGGCCAGAGGTGGTGGGAGGTGGGGGATTTGAACCCACGACCCCCTGCGTGTAAGGCAGGTGCTCTGACCGCTGAGCTAACCTCCCGAACGGAAAACCGTTGGGAGAGTCATGGTAGAGGCCCGCCGGGTGGCTGTCAAGCCTCGCCCCCGGCGGCCGAGCCGGGCGGCGGGGGCTCGGGCGCGGTCGTCGCGGCGCCCGCCCGCCCCGGCCGGGACGCCCGCTTCTGCCTCTGCCCGCGCGCTTTACAAGGCGCGCCCGGATGCCATATTGTGACGACATGACGGATCCCCACGAGATCTGGCGGCTCGCCAACTGGATCGCGCATCAGGACGGCGGCGCCGCACGGCTCGGCTGGTCGGACGGCGAGCTGATCCTGAGGGTCTTCCGCGGCCGCATCCGCTTCGTCGAAGGCATCGATCCGGCCGAGCTGTGCAGGCGGCTCAGCTGCCAGCCGACCGGCCGCGGCGATCTCCTGGAGGAGGCGAGGGCTCTGGCGGCCGGCGGCCAGATCGCAGAGACCTTCGCCATGGGAGCGGCCAAGGAGCTGGTGCAGAAGCGCCTCCGGCGATGGCTCCTCGATCCCCGTCGCCGGCTCGAGCTCGTCGAGGGCGAGCCGGACCCGGTGGACGGCGCGACCATCAGCATCACCCACACCCTGGTCGAGCTCGTGCTGTCGGACGTGACCGGCGAAACCGCTGCGGCCATTCTTCCCGACCACGACGTGCTCCTCGCCCGCTCGCCCCGCTTTCTCGACCTCTACGCACCCCTGCGGCTTTCCGAGGAGGCGGACCTCATCGTCTCCAAGATCAGCGGCGAGCGGACGGCCCGCGAGGTCGCCGAGCGTTCCGAGCACGGCGCGGGTGAGGTGACGCGGCTGCTGGCGGCGCTCGTGGGCACCGGCATCCTCGAGCCTGAGCCGTCGCGAGCCCTCGGCGGCAGGGTCGACCTGCTGCCCGTTGACGAGCCCGAGCCAAGGCCCCGTCGCAGGATTCCGGTGGGCTGGATCCTCGGCGCAGCGGCGGTGCTGCTCGCGGTGCTGGTCGCCATCGCCTGGTTGGTCAGCCGCTCGGGCGGCGACGCCGCGGTGGCGGCGGGCGCCTCGCCGACCGGCCGCCACTGGGCACTGGTCATCGACATGGGATGCGAGCCGCAGGATCTGCAGCGGGTCCTCAGGAAGGCGCAGCAGCACCCGAAGGCCGTGCGCCCGGTGTCGGTCGACCAGGGCGGAGCGAAGCCCTGCTGGCAGCTCGTGTGGGGCAGCTTCTCCTCCCGGGATGCCGCAGTGCGGGCGCTCAAGGACCTGCCGTCGGCACTGCGGGAGGGCGGCTTCGAGCCGCACGCGGTCGAGCTCACCGGGGACGAGGTGGTCGCGAACGCCACTTCGGGCGGGTGAGGCGGTGAGCGCGGTCGCCGCTGGCAGACCGCTGCCGTCCCTCCTCGCCGAGCTCGCGGCCGCGCGCGCGACAGGGTCCCTAAGGGCGATCTCGGGCGACGCCGAGCGCGAGGTCCTCCTCACCAACGGCGAGGTGCGGGCCGCGCGTTCCCAGGTCGAGGAGGAGAAGCTCGGCATGTGGCTGGTCGAACGCGGCCGCATCAGCGAGGACGACCGCGCGCTCAACCTCCTCGCCCAGGGTGGCGGGGTGTCCCCGCCGCTCGGGCACATCCTGGTGACGCGGGGCTGCCTTTCGGCCGCGGAGCTCGAGAACGAGCTCCAGGAGCTGGCCCTGACGATCATCCGGCGCGCCGCCGCCGCGCCGCGCACGAGCTGCACCTTCATCGACGGCGGCGGCAAGGGCCAGCTCGACACCCTGCCCAACGTCGACACGCCTCAGATCGTGCTCCTGGCGGCGCGGGAGTGCAGCGACCTCGACGGCATCCGCCGCGAGGTCGGTCCGCCGGAGAGGCGCCTGCGACTGGCGGGCTCGTTCAAGACCATGCTCGAGGAGGTCGAGCTGACCCCGACCGAGGGTTTCCTGATCAGCCGCCTCGACGCGGCGAGGGACATTGCCGGGCTCCTGCGCCTGTCGTCACTGCCCGAGCCGCAGCTCTACGCGACGCTCTACACGCTGCTGCTGTCGGGGGCGGTCACGGTCGCCGACGATGCTGCGCGCCCCTCGGGTCCGGCGCCCGCCGAGCCGCGACCCCCGCAGCCGGCCGAGGGTGGCCCGGCCGCCGGCGGCGACGGCGAGGAGAGCGGCGGCGACCAGAGCGACTTCAGCCCGCGTCAGATCGAAGAGCGGAAGTACATCCGCAAGCTGTCGGACGCGGTGACCAAGGTCGACCACTACCGCGCGCTCGGCCTCGAGCCGGAGGCCAACCCGGCCGCCATCGCCGAAGCCTGGAAGCAGGTCCAGGCGCGCTTCGCCCCGGAGGCTGCGAGCCGACCCCACCTGCGCGACATGGGCGTTCATCTCGAACGGATCGTCGAGCGTGCCCGCGGCGCGTACGAGGTCCTGTCCGACTACAAGGGCCGCGAGCGCTACGACCGCATCCTCAAGACGGTCGAGAAGGAACGCAAGGCGATCGACTCCACGGGCCGCGGCGAGGTCGACCCGAAGGCCCGCAAGGCCCTCGTCGAGGCCAACCTCAAACGCGCCAACGAGCTGATCCGGGACAAAGAGTTCTACCTCGCCATCCAGCTGCTCGAGCGGGCCTGTGCGCTCGATCCGCGGCCGGACGAGCTCCTCAAGCTCGCGCGCCTGCTGCAGCGCAACCCGCTGTGGGCCAACCGGGCGCTGGCCTGCCTGCGGCGGTCGATCGAGACCGATCCGCGGCACGTCGAGTCGTGGTTGGAGCTCGCCGACTTCTGGCGCCGCCGCAACCACGCCGAGCGGCAGCGCAAGGCGCTGGAGCGCGCCCTCGGCGTCGATCCCGACAACGAGACCGCGAACCGGATGTACCGGGACCTGGTGGGCGCCAAGGAGCTGCAGCGCCTGCTCCGCCGCGCGCGCCAGCTGCGCTGAGCATGCCGGTCGTCATCGACGGCAACAACCTCCTCCACAGCCTGCCCGGGAAGGGTCACGGCCGCGACGAGGTGCGCCGCCGGGTGCTGGAGGCGGTCCGCGGCGAGAGCCTGCAGCTGATCGTGGT
>JALOKS010000350.1 GCA_025456385.1 Thermoanaerobaculales bacterium
GACGTTCAGGCCGTCGTGCCCGGCAACGAAACGCAGAAGCTCCAGCCGCTTCTCGGTGATGGCCGAGAACAGCTCGCGCAGGCTGCCGAACGCCAGGCGCGACGCCGTCGCGCCGCCACCTTCGGACTGACGCCAAGTGTCGGCGAAGGCTTGTAGCCCGCCACGCGGCTTCAGCACGGTGATCTCGAGCACCTTCACTCCCACCTCCAGCCGGCCAATCGGGCGCAGTCGTCGCGGAAATCCGCCAACAGGCGGTCCACCGATTCGAATTCGTACGCTTGCTCAGGTTCTCGGCCGTAGTGCCTGTGATCCCCTTTGCCGGCCTCGTTGTCGTACCGAACGATGCACCGGCCAGGCTCGCCGCAATACAGCCGATACTTCAGACCGTGGCGCCGGTCGTCGCTCGCTGCGGGCAGCGCCCAGATAACCATCTCAACGAGCACCCTCCCCTGCGTGGAGCGGTACCGAAACAGCTGCGTCGCTTTCATGGCGTTCCATCGCCAATCGCTGAGTGATGGTATAGCAGACCATAACCGAGTAGGGAACGACGGTCCGATCGCAGCTGGTAGGAGCGCCTTTAGGCGCGATTTTGGTGGGAAGCCCGCCCTCGGGCCGAATGTCGCGCCGGCGACGGTCGTCATCGCGCCGAGGCGGCGCTCGTACCAAGACCCATCGCGGCAAGAATGCCGCTCCTACCAAAACCCATCGCGGCTAAAGCCGCTCCTACCGGGCCGTGGCGATGGCGCGGGCCGTGCCGCTGGCTGGTAGGAGCGCCTTTAGGCGCGATCTCGGTAGCCCCCCTCGGTGCGCATTCCGGCCATTGAAGCGGCCACTTCACGGGACAGAATCCGCCGCTTTATGATCTAAAATCGCTGATATATTTATCAATGTAGATATGTATCTACCGGACATCGAAGCGGCCATGGTGGACGACGCATCAACGCCCCTCGACCGGGGCGAGCCCGTGTCGCTGATGGAGCCGATGCGGATCGCCGAGACATCGCGGCACCGCCCCGCCCTCGTCGAGATCGCCTTTGAGCTCGCGTCTCGCTCCGCGGGGTTCCGGCGGAGCCTGCCGGCAGGGGTGACGAGGGCCCTCGCGGATCTGGTCCGGTCGATGAACTGCTACTACAGCAATCTCCTCGAGAACCACTACACGCACCCGGTCGACATCGAGCGCGCGATCGAGGGGGACTACAGCGCCAGCCCGGAACAGCGCAACCTCCAGCTCGAGGCCCGCGCGCACGTCGCCGTTCAACGCTGGATCGACGACGGGGGCTTGCGAGGCCGCACGCTCAGCCGCGACGGCATCTGCGAGATCCACCGGCGATTCGCCGAGGCGCTGCCGCCGGATCTGCTGCTGGTCAAGGACCCTGACGGTGGCGCAGCGGAGAAACTCGTCCCGGGGGCGCTCCGCCACCACGACGTGAGGGTGGGGCACCACGTTGCCGTGAGCGCAGGCGCCCTACCCCGCTTTCTCCAGCACTTCGAGGCGGCCTACGGCGGCCTCGGGCCCGCGGAAACCGTTCTCGCCGCCGCTGCGGCCCACCACCGGCTCCTATGGATACATCCGTTCCTGGACGGCAATGGCCGGGTTGCCCGCCTAATGTCGCACGCGATGCTGCTGGAGGCGCTCGACACGGGCGGCGTCTGGTCGATCGCCCGCGGCCTCGCACGCGACGTCGTGGCCTACAGGGCCCACCTGGCCGACTGCGATCTGGCCCGCCGCAATGATCTCGATGGGCGCGGCGCGCTCAGCGAGGAAGCGCTCGCGGCCTTCACACGCTTCTTCCTGCTGGCATGCCTCGATCAGGTGACCTTCATGGAGGCGCTCGTGCAGCCCGACCGCCTGCGCGATCGCATTCTGCTCTGGGCCGGCGAAGAGATCCGGGCCGGGCAGCTGCCTAAACGAGCGGACCGCGTGCTGGAAGCGGTTCTGTATCGCGGCGAGCTACCGCGCGGTCTCGTACCGGAGCTGGTCAACGCCAGCGAACGGCAGGCACGACGGGTCGTCGCGGCGCTTGTCGAGCGCGGCGTGATCGTCGCCGACAGTAGCCGGGCGCACCTGCGTCTCGTCCTCCCCGCCGTCCTGGCGCCGCGCTGGCTTCCGGGCTTGTTTCCTGACCGGGCGGCCTGACGATTCGTCCGGTTGGGCTTACGCGGATGCCTGCATCGGGGAAGCCCGCCCTCGGGCCGAATCGCGCCGGCGACGGTCGTCATCGCGCCGAGGCGGCGCTCCTACCGGGTGGTGCCGCTGGCTGGTAGGAGCGCCTTTAGGCGCGATTCTGGCAGGAGGCCCGCCTTCGGGCCGAAGCTGTTCGCGGCGAGGGCGCCGCTCCTACCATCGGCATCGCGGCTGAAGCCGCTCCTACCGGGTGGTGCCGCTGGCTCCTACCGGGTGGTGCCGCTCCTACCAGATGGTGCCGCTGGCTCCTACCGGGTGGTGCCGCTGGCTGGTAGGAGCGCCTTTAGGCGCGATCTTGGTAGGAGGCCCGCCCTCGGGCCGAATCGCGGAGACCGCGCTCAGGCGTCCTGCCTCGGGCCGGGGCACCGCCCATGCCGCAACTCATGACGCCGCCACGACGTCGGTGCGCGCGAAGTCCTCGCCCTTGAACAGCAGCGGCTCGCCGAGTTGCTTCGCCAGCGCGTAGGCGAAGCAGTCCCCGAGATTGAGCGCCGCCGGGTGGCGGCCGCGACCGAGACGAAGCCAACCGTCGTGCGCCAGACGGGCCAGCCCCTCGTCGAAGGGGACGATGGTCACCTGCAGGGCGTCGAGCAGCTCCGTCAGAAGCGCATGGCCTTCGCCGCCGAGCCGCGCCTGGGCGACGATGGCCGCCTCGAGCCAGGTCGGCGCCGCGACGAGCAGGCGAGGCGCGCTGGAGAGCGCCGCCGCGTAGCGCTCGGCGTCTGGCTCGCCCAGCACGATGGCCATGAGCGCCGAGGTGTCGACGACCACCGCTCAGCCGGGAACGCCGTTGGCGTCGTAGCCCAGGATCTCGTCGTCGCTGCGCCGATCGCACACCGGAAGCGCGGCGCCCCGGCGACTGATCGCCATGATCTCCTCGACCGTCGCCCGCCGCCGGACGGCCGTGGGCGCCTCCCTGGCGGATTCGAGCAGCACGATCACCTCCTTGTTCACCGAGCGGTGGTGCACCTCCGCCTGGCGCTTGAGCCAGGCGTGCAGGTCATCGGGCAGGTCCCGCAAAGTCATCGTGGCCATG
>JALOKS010000351.1 GCA_025456385.1 Thermoanaerobaculales bacterium
GCAGCCGGAACACCACCTCGAGCACCATGAAGCGCCCCGGTGCAGCCCGGAAGCGCGAGCTCCGGTACCCGAAGCCGCAGTCGGCGCCCGCGAGGACGCGCTCGACCCCGGAGACGAGGTCGAGCACGCGAACGCGGTCGATGACCGGCCCCACCTCCTGCCCGTAGGCCCCGACGTTCTGGATCGGGGTCGCGCCCACCGAGCCGGGGATCCCGGACAGGCACTCGAGGCCTGCCAGGCCCTCGGCGACGGTCTGCGCCACGAGCCCGTCCCAGGGCTCGCCGGCCGCCGCCCGGACCAGCGCCGAGCCGGCCTCGCGCCTGATCTCGAGGGCGCGCCCCGCTGCCTTGAGGATCAGACCGTCGAAACCCCGGTCGGCGACGACGACATTGCTGCCGCCTCCCAGCACCGCGACCTCGAGGCCCCGGTTCCCGGCCCAGGCCAGTCCCTCGCGCGCCTCCGCCGCCGATCCGACCTCGAGCAGGTGCCGCGCCGGCCCGCCCAGATCGAGAGTCGTCAGCGGCGCCAGCGGCACGCAGGTCCGCAGGCCCGCCGGCCCCTCCTCCACGCCGCCCCCGGCCGCCTTGTGCACGTCCCCAAGTGTGCCCGAGCGGGACGCGCTTGCCAATCACCGCCGCGAGCCGGCTCCGCGGTCGTTCCAATTTCTCCACCCTTGGCTATAATGAGACCGGAGCGCCGGACCGGATGACGAAGAAGATCGTGCTGACCCGGCTCGACGAGGAGACCTTCGCGCGCGCCGCCGAGGCCCTCGCCGAGGATGACCTCGAGCTCCACCACGCGCCCTGGGACGACAACACGCTCGACCTCGTCCAGAGCACGCACTTCGACGCCATCATCATCGGCTTCCCGGGCCCGATCACCCCGCTGCGGCGCTTCGTCGAGTGCCTCCGCGCGCCGGGCTCGGCCTGCAAGAACAGCGGCGTCATCCTGCTCGCCAGTCCCCAGCACGTGCAGGCCGCGCAGGCCTTCGTCGGCGTCGGCATCAACCGCGCGATCGCCTCCGACAACGCCCAGGAGCTGCTCGCCGCGAGCATCACCGAGCTCGCCGCGGTCGCGCCGCGGCTCGCGCTGCGGGCGCCGACCCGGGTCGTGCTCCACCTCGACGAGCGGCCCCTCCGCACCTTCTGCCAAACCGAGAATGTCTCCGCCTCCGGCATGCTGCTGCGGGGCTTCGGCCACTACCCCCCGGGTACCGCGATCGAGTTCGAGATCAACATTCCCGGCCAGAGCGATCCCATCCGCGGCACCGCGACCATCACCCGCACCACCAACCTCAGCCTCGAGCGGCTCGAGGGCGTCGGCGCCCGCTTCGAGAGCTTCATCGGCCAGGACCGCGCGCGGCTCACCGACTACCTCAGCGACCACCTGCAGTAGCACGGCGCAACGTCAGAACCTTCGGTTCACCCTGGAACCCGTGAGACGAGAGCGGGTCGATTTCGGATTGTGGATTTCCGCATTGCCATCTGAACCACAGAGACACAGAGAGCACAGAGAAGCTCCGGAGACAGATCATCACCTCGCAGCACGATGTGCTGTGGACGGTCCTGCGATGGGTCGAAAAGCTCTCTGTGCGGCTCTGTGCCCTCAGTGCCTCTGTGGTTCAGAGGAGGTCTCGAATCGATCGCCATGAACGACCCGGAGGAGACCGCGCCATGGCCCACTCGCCCTGCATCCGGGCACGGAGACGGAGACGGGCACGGAGAAGGAAAACGGGCACGGTTCACTGCCACTGCCACGGCCCCCTGCCCGCTGAGCCTGCAGCTGCCACTGCCATCTGCCGCGGTCGCTGAGCCTGAATCCGGGCACGAAGATGGAATCGGGCACGGGTCGCATCCGAGTCAGCCATCCCAAGCAAGTCCGGATGAGCCGAACGTTCGAACGTGCAACGTTGAAACACTCAAACGTTGTCGCGCCACATGCGCTCGAGCTCGTCGACGAGCTCGATGTCGGCGCGGATGCCGTTGACCCGGTTGATCTGCACGATGGTCGTCGGCGAGGTGAAGTTGACCTCGGTCAGGTGCTCGCCGATGAAGTCGAGGCCGAGGAGGGAGAGCCCGATCGGGTTGAGGTCCTCGGCGACGACGCGGCACGCCTCGAGCTGGCGCGAGCTCGGCGCCATGCGCGCCGCGCTCGCCCCCTGGTGCAGGTTGGCGAGCCGTGAGCCCTTCGCCGGCACCCGCAGCACCGAGCCCAGAACCCGACCGTTGACGGTCAGGATGCGCAGGTCCCCCGAGCTCTCGATCGCCTTCAGGTAGGGCTGCACGATGACCTGCGGGCGCCAGCGCTCCCAGTAGGCGCGCAGCTCGGCCTCCGGAACGCTCGGGCGCACGAAGCTGACCCCGATCCCGCAGTAGGTGTTCTCGGGCTTGATCACGACCTCGTCGGAGCCCGCCCGCACCGCCGCCACCAGCTCCTCGGGGCTCGAGCACACCGTCGTCGGCGCCGCGAACTCCGGGTAGCGCAGGGCGGTGGTGTGCTCCGAAAGCTCGTAGGTCGCGGGCGGCCGGTTGATCTGCACGATCTCGGGCGGCGCGCCCTCGAAGTGCCGGGTGTGCGAGATGAAGAGCGCATCGACCGGCGGGTCCTTGCGCTGCAGGATGACCCGGTACTCGCGGACATCGGCGAGGCGTGCGGGCCCGAGCTCCCAGAAGGGCACTGCAGCGGCGTCCGCAGCCAGGATCTCCCGAACCGGCAGCTCCGCGAGGTAGCTCGCCGAGTCCTGTCCGGCGTCGGCCGCCGGCATGTCCATGTAATCGACGGTGATGCCGCGGCGCAGCAGCTCGGCGCTCACGCACACCCCGAGGTCGAACTCGGGGTTGAGATCCCCGAGGCTGTCGGCGACGATCAGGTAGCGGGTCTTCATGGGCTGAATTGTGCCATGGGTGCGCGGCCGGAGCATCAACCGCGCCGCCCTCGATCCCGGGTTCGCCCCGCGGCGGCCCCGAGATCGGAGTTTGACTCGCATCGCCCGGCGCTGGCAGCATGCTCGCGATGCTCCACGTCGAGGCCGTCCCCGCGGGTGCCGACAACTACATCTGGCTGCTCCGCCGCGGCGCCGCCGCGGCGGTGGTCGACCCCGGCGAGGCGCCCCCCGTGGTCGACGTGCTGGTCGCCCGCGGGCTGCGGCTCGAGGCGGTGCTCCTCACCCACCACCACGCGGACCACGTCGGCGGCGTCGCCGACCTCGTCGCCCGG
>JALOKS010000352.1 GCA_025456385.1 Thermoanaerobaculales bacterium
GGCGGCGCGCCGGTTGAGGGCCCGCGCCTCGGCGGCGAGGCCGTACTCGGCGAGCACCAGCGGCGTGCCGCCGAAGGTGTCGGTCTCGATGATGTCGGCTCCGGCCGCGAGGTAGCCGCGGTGGACCTCGAGGATCACGTCCGGCCGGGTGCGGACCAGGACCTCGTTGCAGCCCTCGAGCTCGGGCCCGCCGAAGTCGTCGGGGCCGAGGTTCTGCGCCTGCAGCGCGGTGCCGGTGGCGCCGTCGAGGACCAGGATCCGCTCGGCCATGATCGCGCGCAGCTCCTCCGTGCGGTCGCTGCCGACCGCGATCACGCGGCCCCCGGAGGATGGATCATGCATCTCGAGCACCTTCGAACAACGAGATTACAGGACGCGGACGACGAAACGCCACCATCGCATGCCACAATCGATGACAACCTGCACGAATCTCGACGCAGAGGCGCAGAAAAGGGAAGACGCCTTCTGAGTTCATGAGGCTGGCGTGAGGTGGCGGCGGTGTTGCAGAAGAATCCCGGGGGCGTCAGCCGCCGGGTGCCGACCGCTGCCGGGCGCCGGTCGAGTGACCCGTGCTTCGTACAGGGGTTGGGGCCTCACGACGAGCTGATCCTCTCCGAGCGATCACCGCACGGGTCATGACAGTTCTGAGGTTGTGATACCTGACACGTTCGTACGACGATCTGTCGCAGGGGGTAGAATGCGGTGTGACGCATCACCGAGGAGAGAGGTTGCGGTGAACCGATCACGAACCACGGTCAGGATCTTCACCTCGTTCGAGGAGGAGAATCGCGCGGAGCATCGACGCCTGGCCGAGATGACTCCAGAAGAGCGGTGCTCCGAGTTCGCCGTGCTTCAGGAACGGGTCTGGGGAGATCTCTGGACCTCGGTGCCGATGAAGAAGGTCGCGACGTGGGAGTCGCGCGGCAGGGTCAGGCGCTGACGTGCTGTTCACGACCGACATGCGGGACCTGCTGAGGTTGTTCGGCCAACACGACGTCGAGTACGTCATGGTCGGCGGCTTCGCCGTCAACTTCTACGGATACGTGAGGGCGACGCAGGACATCGATCTCCTGGTGTTCCCGAGTCCCGAAAACGCCAGGCGCGTCATGGCAGCGTTGTCGGACTTCGGGTTCGGTTCGGCTGGCATCTCAGCCACCCTCTTCGAGCACGAAGGAAGCGCGATTCACCTCGGCGCCGAACCGAACCGAATCGACCTCCTGACATCGCTCCGCGGTGTCTCCAGCACGGCCGTGTTCGAGGGGGCGCGGGAGGTCGAGCTCGAAGGAGTCACCATCCGGATCATCTCGCTCGCGCACCTCGTGGAGTCGAAACGGACATCCGATCGCGCGCGAGATCTCGCCGACGCGGAAGAGCTCACCAAGATCAACCAGACAGACTGAGATCGGGCGCCGCACGACGTTTCCTGTGCCTGGGAAGCGACTTTGCTCGGACCGATCTGAAGTTGGCTTCGGGCCGTGCCGGCCTTCAGGACCTCAGGAAGTCGCCGCGAACGCTCAGACCTCCGCCGCCTCGTCGATCAGCGGCACGATCGCCTGCGGCTGCTTGAAGGGCGCGATCAGGTAGACGCCGGCGGCGCGCTGCGGCGCTTCGCGCAGCAGCCGCACCGCGCGCTCGCCGCCGACCCTCGCCGCGTCGGCGCCGGCCGCTTCGAGCTCGGCCAGGAGGCTCTCCGGCACCACGCGCAGCGCCATCTTCAGCGAGCGCAGCGGCCACACCGCGGCGAGCGCCGGCAGCGGCAGCTCGCCGCCGAAGAGCCCGGCGAAGCGGTCCCAGGCCTCCCAGTCGAAGCCGACCTGGGCCATCGCGAAGTGGGCGCCGTTGTCGACCTTGCGGCGCAGGCGGTCGGCCTCCGCCGCGGGGTCGCCCGCCGCCGGGTTGAAGGCGACGCCGATCAGGAAGCCCGGCGGATCGCCGATGCGGTTGCCGGCGCAGTCGAAGCCCTCGGCCAGGCGCGACAGCGCCCGCACCAGCTCGAAGATGTCGACGTGGTAGACGTCGTGCACGCCCGGGTAGTCGCCGAGCTGGGAGGGGTCGCCGGTGACGGCGAGCAGGTTGCGGATGCCGCCCGCCCAGGCGCCGAGGAGCTGCGACTGCAGCCCCATCAGGCTGGCGTCGCGCGGGGTCACGTGGGGCACGGTCTCGAGGCCGGTGCGCTGCTGGATGAGCTGGCCGAGGAACAACGGGTCCATGCGCAGCCGGGCGAGCGGGTTCGAGTTGATGTCGACGCCGTCGACGTCGGGGTGGGCGCCGAGCGTCGCCGCCGCCTCGAGGATGGCGTCCGCCTTGGTGCCCTTGGGCGGGTCGAGCTGCACCAGGCGCACGAAGCGGCCGCGCGCGAGCTTGGCGGCCAGCGCCGAGGAGGGGCGCACCGGTTCGGGGGCCGGCTCGCGTGCCTCCACGACAACCGACGCCCCGCCGCTGCGGGGCTGTGGCGCGAGCCCGCGCACCGCCTCCGCGATCGCGCGGATGTGCTCGGGGCCGGTGCCGCAGCAGCCGCCGACCACCGCGCAGCTGAGGCCCGCCGCCTGGCGGGCGAAGCGGGCGAGGTAGCTCGGCGTCGCCGGCGGCATCAGGATCCGGCCCTCCCGCCACACCAGCATGCCGGAGTTGGGCGCCGCCGCCAGCGGCACCCGCTCCTGCCGGACCTGGCGCAGGATCTCGAGCGCGCCCATCGGGCCCGGCGCGCAGTTGACGCCGACCGCCGCCAGCTCGAGCTCGGCGAGGCGGTCGAGGACCTCCGCCTGCTCCCGGTAGGGGTGCGGCGGGCGCTCGTGCGCGAAGGTCATCATCGCGATGATCGGCAGGTCGCAGACGCCGCGCACCGCCTCCACCGCCAGCAGCAGCTCGTCGACTCGGAAGAAGGTCTCGAGCACCAGCAGGTCGGCACCGCGGCCAGCGAGGATCGCCGCCTGCTCGGCGTGGGCGGCGGGAATCGCGGCCAGGCCACCGGGCTCGTCAAGGTCAAGCACGCCCGCCAGCGGGCCGATGGACCCGGCGACCAGGATGTCGCGGCCCGAGATCTCCCGCGCCTCGCGCGCGAGCTTGACCGCCGCGGCGTTGACCGCCTCGGTGAGCTGCCCGGCCCGACCGCGCTCGAGGCGCGGCCGCGAGGAGCCGAAGGTCGCGGTCTCGATGAGCTCCGCCCCGGCCTCGATGTAGGCGAGGTGGATGTCGAGCACCGCCTGCGGGTGCTCGTGCACGGCGAGCTCGAGGCGCGAGCCCTCCGGCAGGCGCTGCAGCAGCTCCGAGCCCATCGCGCCGTCGGTGACCACGACGTGGTCGGCGAGCCGCCGGCGCAGGTCCTCCGCCTTCACCGCAGCGCCTCACGCACCTGCGGCTCGAAGCGCTCGGAGTCGAAAGCGCCGCCGAGCGCCGCGACCAGGAAGTCGTCGAGGCTGCCGCGGCCGACGGGCTCGACCTCGGCGGCCTGCGCCGCCGCGGCGGGCTCGGCGATCCAGTAGCTCGCGATGCCGGCCGCCCCCGCGCAGGCGATGTCCCAGTCCCAGCGGTCGCCGACCATCAGGCACTCGTCGGGGTGGCGGCCGAGGGCGGCGAGGATCTCGCGGTAGTAGGCGGGGTGCGACTTGGTGGCGCGGCAGTTCTCGTAGCTCGTCACCAGCGCGTAGCGGTAGCGGTCGACGCCGATGCCGCCCCAGGCCATGCGCTGCTCGATGGCCGAGCGCGGAAACAGCGGGTTGGTGGCGATCACCACCTGCAGCCCGCGCGCGTGCGCCCACTCGAGGATCCGCGGCGCCGCCGGCCGCGGCGCGGTCAGGGGCGCGAGCCGCGGGAAGGCCTCGCGGTAGAAGCGGTCGAGCAGCGGCTCCAGCTCTCCGCGCGGCACGCCGAGCGCGGGATAGAAGGCGGCCGCGAAGACCTCCTCGTTGCTCGGCCCCGAGCCGTCGTTGGCAGCCATCGCCCGGGTCGCGGCCTTGAGCTCGGCGATGAAGCGCTCCGGCGGCACCACGCCTGCCACCCACTCCCTGAGGGCCGCGAAGTAGGCCGGGATGAAGGAGTCCATCGGGTTGTCGATGAGCGTGTCGTCGAGGTCCAGCAGCAGCGCCTTGAGGCGAACGGGTCTCATCGGAAGAGTATAGGCATGAATTCGGAATTCGGAATTCGGATCTCAGATTTCGAATTTCGAATTTCGAATTTCGAATTTGCCGCCCGCCCACCCCACCCAGTGGCGAATGTTGAGTTTTGAGTTGCAGTGCCTGGGTGCGCCACCGATCACGAGGGCGTTGCGTTCAGCAGCGCCAGGTCGAAAATTTCCCCCCCCCCTCGGAAACTCGTCGTGCGTCGCGCACGTCGAGTTTCCGAGGGCGGGAGGGAGGGGGGTGGGGGCGGGACGAAAAGGCTTGCGGTGGACCGGAGGCCCGCCGTGCGGCGAAGCCGCACCGCGGACGAGATCGAGGTGACCGACGAGAGCTCGCTCTCGGCGGGCACATCGGTCGAGGACGTGCGGCCGCGATCGCAGATCGCGGTCGGCGGGCTGGCACCTCGGCTCTGGGATGAGTCGCCGGCTGGACCTGCACCGGCAAGCAGGGATAATGATGCCGATGACGAACGGCTCGGAGATCACGCCGGGGGAGGTCCGCCTGTGGTGGGGCTCGCTCGCGGTCGGCGAGGAGGCGCTCGCGCGCTACCGCGAGCTCCTCGACCCCACGGAGCTCGCGCGCGCCGAGCGCTTCCGGGTTCCGGAGGCGCGCCGGCGCTTCACCGCCGCGCGGGCGACGCTGCGCACGATCCTCGGCGAGGTCACGG